>NZ_JBFUKN010000072.1:0-32284 GCF_056400845.1 Mycobacterium sp. P4_H6
GTCAAGCGGTGGTGGGATGCACTGACGGCATCGGAGCGTGCGCACCTGCTGCATGACCGCCCGAATGCGCTGGGCAACCTCAACGGGCTACCGGTCGCCGTCCGCAGTGCGGCCAACATCGCGGTGATGCAGCGCGATATCGCCCGCGTCGAGAACGCCACCTCGGCGGTACCTGCTGCAGCGATGACGAGATATCACAACGCGCTGAAGGTGCGGGAAGCGCTGAATACCAACCGGGACATGACCCGTGGCACCGACACGTTCCTCTACGTCTACGAGCCGGAAGCGTTTCACGGGCAGGGACGCGTCGCCATCTCGATAGGTGACCCGGACGGAGCCGCGAACACCACCGTGGTGGTGCCCGGCACCAGCAACAGTGTGACCAGCGGCTGGCTGGCCGGCCCGGACGCCGCGAACGTCTTCAACCAGACCAGGTCCGCGGACCGCCACAAGCCGGTCGCCGTCCTCGCCTGGATGGGCTACGACGCGCCGGACAGCTTGGCCGACCCGCACGTCGCGCAGGTCGGAAATGCCCGGGAGGGCGGCGCGTTGCTGGCGTCTGATGTCAACGCACTGGAGGTCACCAACACGGGCGACGCGCACGTCACCGCCGTCGGGCACTCCTACGGTTCCACCACCGTCGCCGATGCCGCCGCGGGTTACCGGATGCGCGCCGACGACATCGTGCTCATCGGTTCGCCCGGAACCGATCTGGCCACCAGCGCCGCCGATTTTCATCTTCCCGACGGTGGGCGGGTTTTCGTCGGCGCGGCCGCCACCGACCCCGTGACGCTGCTGGGCGGGGATAGCAATCAGGTCCACATACCGGGTTCCGGGCTGACCGTCGGGCTCGGCACCGATCCCGCCGATGACGACTTCGGGTCCACCCGGTTCAAGGCCGAGGTCGCCGGGACAGGCTGGCCGTGGACCGATCACAGCGGGTACCTGGAGCCGGGCGGCGAATCTCTCTACAACATCGCCGTCATCGCCTCGGGCCGGGGCGACGAACTTGAGAGCATGGGGATGACGGCGCCACCCCGGACCCAGATCGCGATCCCCGGGATGCCCGTCATCGAGATCGACGCCGAGGTGTTCCGGCCTGCCACCGGCGGGCACCACCATGGGTAGCTCACCGACGTTCGAGGGGAAGCCTTGGTTGCCAACGCATTCGTTGCGACGTTGCTCGCTGTTCTCGTCACAGGATGTGGGACCGTGGCATCGCTGACCGAACCGGTGCCCGACCCGTTGACCCCCGAGCAGTCCAAGGCGCAGGTCCTCGATGCTGCCCGCGGTGTCGCGCGTGCTCTGCAGCTCGAAGTGACCAGGGTGGTGTTCTGGCGCGCGTCGTGCAATGACCGGCACGAAGCCCTGTTCCGCAGCGTGATCAGCATCTGGTATCCGACCGCGCCGACACTGGAGGCCTCCGATGCCGAGGTGGCGGAGATGATCCGACGGTTACAGGCCGACGGCTGGACCGGCGACACCGAGTTCGCGAGCCACGGTGCCACCGCCGCCAAACACGACGTCGTGGCGGTGCTCACCCCCAGGCGGTGGGGCACAAGAACAGAGGTATCGACCTGTACGGCGAATGCCGCGATGTCGCCACTACCAAGGCGACCGTAGGCAGCACCGAGCGCATCAGCTTCGACTAGGCGCGGGCCAACCGGTCCGGCGGTACCGCCGCCAGCAACGCGCGGGTGTACTCGTGCTCCGGCGAGGCGAAAAGCTCGGCGGCGGGCCGGTATTCGACACACTCACCGGCGCGCAGCACCAACACATCGTGGCTCACCCGCTCGATGACCGCCAGATCATGCCCGATGAACAGGTAGGTCAGCCCGAGATCGCGCTGCAGTTCGAGCAGCAGATCGAGCACCTTGGCCTGCACCGACACATCCAGTGAGGCAGTGGCCTCATCGAGGATCAACAGTTCGGGCTGCACGGCCAATGCGCGGGCGATGTTCACCCGCTGGCGCTGCCCGCCGGATAGCTCGTGCGGGTAGCGGGATGCGAACGACGCGGACAGCCCGACGGACTCCAGCAGCTCACCCACCCGGGCCTCCCGCTTGGTGCGGTCGGTCACCAGGGCGTGCACGACGAGCGGTTCGGCGATCGACGCCCCGACCGGCATCCGCGGGTTGAGCGAGGCGAACGGATCCTGCATCACAAGACTGATGCGCCGTCGCACGGTCTTCTGCTGTGCGCCGGGCACATTCAGTACATCGGTGCCGTCGAGGACCGCACTGCCCGCTCGGGGTGCCACCAGGCCGGTGAGCGCCGAGGCCACGGTGGACTTGCCCGAACCGGATTCACCCACCAGGCCCAGGGTGGCGCCCCGGCGGATCCGGAACGACAGCTCCTTGACCGCGTGCACCACCGATTTACCCGTCGGGGTGCGCACCGGGAAGCGGATGTCGAGGCCCTCGACATCCAGCAGCACCGGCGTGTCAGGCGCCGGGGCAGGCGGTCCGCTCCCGCCCAACACCGGACGGGCAGCGAGTAATTCGCGGGTGTAGGGCTCGCGCGGCTGATCGAAGATGTCGTCGACACTCGCCCGCTCGACCACCGATCCGTTGCGCAGCACGGTGACCGTGTCGGCCACCTCGCCGATGACCCCGAGATCGTGACTGATCCACAGCACCGCGGTCCCGAAATCCCGCTGCAGATCCCGGATCAGCTCGATGATCTGGGACTGGGTGGTGACGTCCAGGGCGGTGGTGGGTTCGTCGGCGATCAGCAGTTCCGGATCGCAGGCCAGTGCGATGGCGACCATCACGCGTTGGCGCTGTCCGCCGGAGAGCTGATGCGGGTAGCTGCGCAGCCGGTTCTGTGGTTCGGGCAGGCCGACCGCTTCGAGCAGTTCCAGTGCCCGCGCGCGGGCCTGCCGCCGCGTCTGATGTTTGTGTGTCTCCAATGATTCGGTGATCTGGCGTTCGACCGTCAGCAGCGGGTTCAGCGAGGTGCCGGGATCCTGGAAGACGAAACCGATCCGGCCGCCGTGCACCCGGCGCAGGGTGCGTGCCGATGCGCCGACGAGTTCCAGGTCCCCGGCGAGGACGCTGGATCCGCTGACCTGGGCCCCGGGTGCGTCGAGCAGTCCGGTCCCGGCCAGCACGGTCATCGACTTACCCGAACCGGATTCGCCGACGATGCCGACGGTCTGTTCCTGTTCCACGGTCACCGACACCCCGCGCACGATCTCCCGGCGCCCGATGCGCACGCCGAGATCGCGGACCGACAACACCTCGGACGTCATCGTCGCCTCCGGGCCTCGATCATGGTGCGCTGCTTGGGGTCCAGCACATCGCGCAGGCCGTCACCCAGCAGGTTGCAGGCGAGCACGATGACGAAGATGGCCAGCCCGGGAAACACCGCCATCCACCATGCCAGCGTCACGAAACCCTGGGAATCGAAGATCATCCGTCCCAGCGACGGCTGCGGTGGTTGCAGTCCCAGGCCGAGGAAGGACAGCGCCGCCTCGGACAGGATCGCGAAGGCCAGCGACAGCGACGTCTGCACGATCAGCGGGCCGGTGATGTTGGGCAGGATGTGCCGCGTCAGGATGTAGCCCGACCCGGTGCCCATCGTGCGCGACACCGCCACATAGGGCTCGACGCGGACCGAGAGCGTGCTGGCGCGGGCCACCCGCGCGAAAATCGGGACGTAGACGGTGCCGATCGCCAGAATCGTTGTGGTGAGCCCCGGCCCGAGGACGGCGACGATGGCCAGGGCCAGCAGCAGCACCGGGAACGCGAACATCACATCGACCATTCGCATCACCACGGTGTCCAGCCAGCCGCCCCGATATCCGGCCAGCACCCCCAGTGTGACACCGACGACGGCGGCGAACGCCACGCTGATCACCGCCACCATCATCGATGCCTGCACGGCGACCAGCACCCGCGACAGCACATCGCGGCCCAGTTCGTCGGTGCCCATCCAGTGCGCGCCGCTGGGCGGGTGTAGGGCCTGCGGGACATTCACATCGTTGACGCCGTACGGGGTGATCCAGGAGGCGGTCAGCGCGATGACGATGACCGCGATGAGCACCACTGCACTGAGCACGGTCACCGGGTTGCCGGCCAGCAACCGCCAGGCCCTGGTCCGCTCGTCGTCGAGTTCGTGTTCGGTCATGACAGCCGAATCCTCGGATCGACCACCGCGTACAGCAGATCCACCAGCAGGTTGACCACCAGGAACAGCACCGCCATCAGCAGGACCGCGCCCTGGATCACCGGGTAGTCACGCGCGGCCACCGAATTGAACACCAACCGGCCCAGACCGGGCCAGGCGAACACCACCTCGACCACGATGACACCACTGAGGATGGTGGCCAACTGGATACCGGTGATGGTGAGAATCGGGACCAGCGCGTTGCGCACGGTATGACGCATCGTCACCACCCGGGGCGGAAGACCCTTGGAGCGTGCGGTGCGCACGTAACCCATGGCGGTCACCTCCAGCACCGCCGATCGGACATAGCGGGTCATGATGGCCGCGGCCACCAAGCCGACGGTCAGCCCCGGCAGGATGACGTGACGCAGCCAGCCGCCCGGGTCCTCGAACAGCGGGCGGTAACCCGAGGTCGGCAGCCAGCCCAGCACGGTCGAGAACAGCGAGATGAGCAGGATGCCGAGCCAGAAATCGGGCACTGACACGCCGAATTGGCTTGTGATGCGCACGATCGCGTCGCTGGCGCGGCCTTCCCGCAGTGCGGAGTAGATTCCGGCGGGCAGTGCGATCGCCAGCGCCAGGATGATGCCGACGAGTGCGAGGGACACCGTCGCCGGCAGTCGGTCCAGCAGGATCTCGGTGACGGGGTCGCCATTGCGGAAGCTCACGCCCAGGTTTCCGGTGGCCGCGTGCCCGAGGTAGCCGAAGAACTGGCTGATCAGCGGCTAGTCGAGTCCGCTGGCCTGGCGTAGTGCCGCGTACGCCTCGGGCGTGTAGCGGGTCCCGAGCGCGATACGCACGGGATCGCCGGGAACCAGGTGCACCAGCGCGAACACCACCATCAGCACACCCACCAACACCACCAGCGAGTACGCCAGCCGCCGGGCCAGGAACCTCAATACCGTCACTGGTCGGCTCCGCCGTCCAGGACGACGCCGCGGAACCGGATCGCTTTGTCTCGGCGCGCCTGATACCCGGACAGGTCGGGCGTCCAGGCCTGCAGCACCGCCGGGTTGTAGAGGTACAGGTAGCTCACCTCATCGGCGATGAGGGTGGCCGCCTGCGCGTAATCTTCTTTGCGCGCTTGTTGATCGGTTTCGGTGCGGCCCGCGTCGAGCAGTTTGTCCACCCTCGGGTCGGAGAATTTCTGGGCATTGCTGGTGCCGTCGGTGTGGTGCTGGGCGTAGTAGAAATCGTCGGGGTCGATATTGCCCAGCCAGCCCATCATCAGCATGTCGAACCGTCCGCTGTTCTGTTCGTCGAGCCAGGTGGCGAAGTCGACGGTGCGGATGTTCGCGGTGATGCCCAGGGGTTCAAGGTTGTCGGCGATCACCTGAGCGGCGGTGACGGTTTGCGGGTACTCGGTGGTGACCAGCACGTCCATCGTCGACGGGGTCACGCCGGCCTCGGCCAACAGCGATTTGGCCTTGTCGAGGTCCTGGCTGTAACGGTCGTACGGCACGAACCACGGGTTGCCTTCGGGGATCGCCAGCTGATTCGCCTGCGCGGTGCCGTAACTGGTGGCCTGCACGATCGAGGGCCGGTCGATGGCATACGCCACGGCCTGCCGGACGCGCACGTCGTTCCAGGGTGGCCGGGCCAGGTTCAGTGCCAGATACCAGTAGTCATTACTGGGTGTTTCGGCCAGATGCAGCGAGTCGTCGTTGCGCAGCTGGGTGACCCGTTGCGCCGGCACGGCATCGGTCCAGTCGACTTCACCGGCCTGCAGCGCGGACAGCGCGGTCGACGGTTCACTGATGAACCGGTAGGTCACCCCGGGAATCTTCGGGGTGCCGCCCCAGTACCGTTCGTTGGCGCGCAGCGTGATCGAGTCGCCGCTCTTCTGGCTGACGAAGGAGAACGGTCCGGTGCCGATCGGGTGGGTGGCGATCTGACCGTCTTCGACATTGGCGCGCTRCACGATCGCCATTCCCTTGAACCCGCCGAGGTTGGTCAGCAGGTTCGGAGTCGGGCGCGCCAGCGTGATGCGCACGGTGTGGTCGTCGGTGGCGCTGACATCGGTGATGGCGCTGAACTTGTCGACGTTGGTGAGTTCCTCGTCGATGATGCGACGGTAGGAGTAGACGACGTCGTCGGCGGTGAACGGGCTGCCGTCATGAAAGGTCACGCCGGGCCGCAACCGGAATGTCCAGACCAGCTGGTCCGGTGAGGTCTCCCAGGACTCCGCCAGCGCCGGGCGCATGATCAGATCGGCGTCGGGTTCGACGAGCGTGTCGTAGACGTTCTCCAGCACTTCGAAGGAGAAGTAGGCGCTGGTCTTGTGCGGGTCCAGCTGATCGGGTTCCCCCGAGATGGCGGCGATCAGATTGCCTGAGTCCTGACCGAGATCCACCCGCTGGCCGGTGGAACACGCGCCGCAGGTGAGGACGACCACGGCGGCGAGCACGGCCGCAAGCAGTCGCATATCCGTCACTTTCCGCCTACGTCGGCCCCGGGTTGGGCGGCGACGTACAGGTGACTGGGCGTCTACCCGCCTCGTGGTTTTTCTACACCTCTCGGCGATCTCGGCAGGTCAGCGGCGGTCGACCGGGAGTCCTCCCGCTCGCCGGCCGGACGTGCTTCGGTCTCGGGTGGAGCGACCTTGGGACTCGTGCGGGAGGTGCGTGGGGTGACGCTGCCCACGAGTTCGTGCACGGAGTGCCGCAGGGTGGATGCGACGTCGTGCAGCGGGACGGGCTGCGCGCGTTGCGCGGCGGGACGCGACGGTTTTCTGGGCGCCTTGGTCGTCGGCGTCGCGCCCATCGGCGTGGCCGCGGTCGGTGCTGTCTGTTCCGCCGGGGGGCCGGCCGCGGCATGGCGGACGTCGTCGACCGCGGTGACGACGGCCTCGGTGATGACCTCGCCTGCAGCGTCCACCACCGCGCCCGCGGTCCTGATGCCGGCCGCCAGGGCACGGACCGGGTTTCCGGATCTGGCGAGTTCCTGCGCCATCGCGTCCGGGACCTCGAACACCCCGGCCAGCACATAGTTGAACGCAGGAAAGATCACCGCCGCAACCACATTGATGGCACCGACCACCGCTACCTGAAACACCCCGCGCGGCATCACCGTCGGCTCGGGGTCGGGCACGAAGGGCAAATTCAGTGCGGCATAGGTGTCCTGGCGTGCCTTGTCCAGTGCGGCGGCGACTCCGGGGACGCCGCGCTGAACGGCGGGCAGCACGTTGAGTAATCCGACGACACCGACCTGGAAAGCGTTGAGCGCGCGCTGCGCCGGAATGGCGGCGTCCGCATCGATGGCGCGCTGTGCGGCGGCCTCGGTGGGCCCGGTGACCGAGGCGGCCGCGGCGCCGATCGCCTTCAGCACGTCACCGGCGGACAGCGCAGCCAAGAAGGTTCCGGGCACCTGCAGGGTGGTGGTCACCGCCGTCGCGCCGGTCTGCGCGAGCAGCGGACAGATGATCGAGCAGTAGACCGTCTGATTGTGCAGAAAACTGCCGATCAGCCCGCCGGGCGGTACCGACGTCGACGCGGTGAGCGCGACGTCGTGGACGACCTCCGGGGCCGCCGGCAGCGGCGTGACCACCACGGCCGATACGACGACGGCTGCCACCCCCAGTCCGATGAATCGCTGCATGTCGGCCCCCTGTGTCGCACGCTGATACACGACACACGATGCGCACGTGCGGACGGTTCAATGCCGCCGGCTTGACGCTCCCACCGGGCCCCGCAGGTACTGGTGCATCTGGCCGGTGGCTCCAGCGCGGCGGCCAACGCAGCGCTGCGCGCCTTCAGCAAGGGCCTGGCCAACGAGGTCGCACCGCGCGGCATCTGCGTCAACACGGTGTCGCCGAGTTCATTCAGACCGGTGCCGACCGTCTGACGAACTAGACGTCGCTGGTGCTATACCGCGTCTTGACCGGCGGTGCGCTCAGCAGGGCGGGCACCTTGGTGAGCTTGCCCTCGCCGGCCCGGAAGGCGCGGTAGGCCTCATCGTGTTCGACGGACTCCCAGAGTTCGTAGATCAGCCAGTGGCCTTCGTCGTTCTCGTCGACCAGCACGTCGGTGCCGAGATTGCCGGGAAAGGCCCGGGTGTCGGTGAGGGCGCGCCGGAAGACATCGCGCGCGTCGGCGACGGATTCGGGCTTGATCTTCAGTTCGAGGATGACGGTGACCGGCATGGACGACAACCTACCGTCGCGATGTCAGCGGCGCTGCAGCGTGATCACGGTGACGTCATCGTCGGTCTCACTTGATGCCAGCGCCTTCGAGATGCCCGATGCGGAGAGGTCGCCGGCCCGGCCGAGCGCGCCGGCCAGTCTGGCCATCCCGTCGTCCACGGTCGAGTCCCGGCGTTCCACCAGGCCGTCGGAGTACATCACCAGTCCCTGACCGTGATCGAGGGTGAAGGTGCTGGGCGCGTACTGCACACCCCGCACACCGATCGGCGGAGACAGCCGCACCGGAGCCTGCTCGACCGCGGGGCCAACCAGGTAGGGCATCAGGTGCCCGGCCGATGCCGCCTCGACCTGTCCGGACGCCGGGTCGACCCGCGCGAGGATCACCGTCGCGAACGTGCGGGGCATCAGGTGCAGGCTGAAGTCGTTGAGCTGGCCCAATGCCTCGGCGGGTGTGGCCCCGGCAAACAGCAATGAGCGCAACACGTTACGCAGTTGGGCCATCGCCCCGGCGGCGGGCAGGCCGTGACCGGCGACATCACCGAGCAGCACGATGAGCCGCCCGTTCGGGAGCTGGAAGGCGTCGTACCAATCGCCGCCCACCCGGCCACCGGCGGCGGGCCGGTAGTCGGCCGAAAGCTCCCAGCCCGGGATGGACGGGATCGATGCGGGCAGCAGGCTGCGCTGCAGCATCTCCGCGACGCGGAAGGCCCCCCGGGTGCGCCGGTACAACTCCTCGACGAGGTGACCGCGCAGCGCCTCGGCGGTCTCGACCTGGATCGGCGCCCACGGTTCGCAGCACTTGTCCACAACCTCACGCCAGCGTTCGAACGATTTGCGCGGGCTGAGCCGAACCCCGTCGCCTTCCCGCACCGCGATGGCCTTGTTGTGCGGATCGCCGCCCCAGTCCACCGCGCGCAGGGCCTCCTGCCGGAACCAGACCACGTATTGCTCATCGGGCAGATTCAGCGCGAGCGCGCCGGCGGCCTCGTGCAGATCCAGGCCGGGCAGCGCGTCGGACAGCCGCTCGGTGGATGCCATTTCCTCACCCGCGCCGCGTGCCCAGGTCGCCACCTGGGCCACCACGTCGGCCGGCGGAACCACCCCCAGTTCGTGGTACTCGCCTCCGAGGCTGACCACCACGCCGGCCGCGGGCAGCAGGTCCAGCAGGCTGGGGGAGCGCAACAGCGCCGACGCGACGGATTCGCTCTCGTTCAGCGTTGCCGCTGTCACGTGGGCCAGCATCGACTGGGAGGCCAGCCGCTCGCGCAGCTGGTCGTCATCGAACCGGTCGATGAGACGCAAAGACAGTGTGGAGCCCAGGAATTCGGCGGCGGCCCGGGCCCCGTAGGGCGGCAGGTGCGGTCCGGCGTAATGGTGGCAGGCGATCAATCCCCAGAGCCTGCCGTGGCGCAGCAGTGAAATGGACATCGACGCGCGCACACCCATGTTCTGCAGGTATTCGATGTGGATCGGTGAGACGCTGCGCAGTGTGGCGTGCGTGAGATCCAGCGGTGCCCCACTGGCCGGATCCATGGTGGGTACCAGCGGAGCCGGGGTGTAGTCGACGTCGGAGATCAGCCGCAGCCAGCTCTTCTCATACATCGCCCGCGCCTGCGCCGGGATATCGCTCGCCGGATAGTGCAGGCCGAGAAAGGAATTGAGGTCGTCATGCTTGCATTCGGCGACGACTTCGCCGTTGTAGTCGCGGTCGTAGCGGTACACCATCACCCGGTCGAAGCCAGTGAGATCACGGACCGCGCGGGCGGTGGTGTCATACAGCTCGGTCATCGAGGACGCCCGGTTCAGCTCCTCGACCGAATTACGCACCGCCTGATAGGTATTGGGGAAGGAGAACGGCCGTTCCCCGAACGCGATCTCGAGTTCGACCAGCAGCACGCCGCCCGGCTCGCGATGCAGCAGCGCATCGAAGGGCCGGGATATCCCGTCGACCGTGAGATTCAACTCCAGCGGATTGCGTTGCCGCAGATCACCGAATGCCGACGCCGACTGCTGGACCCGTTCGGCCTGGGCTGGGCCCATCAAAGCCGACAGGTGCCTGCCCAGGACCTCGTCGACGGACACACCGAGCAGATCGGCGACGTTCGCGCTGACCTGACGGATCTCGAAGTCGGGCTCGCGGACCACCGCGAGCACCCCGCGCGGCTGGATGCTGCCCGGGATGTGGATCGGCTCGCGTGCGCAGTTGTCGAGATCGATGGGTGTGCCGACAGGCAGCAGATCGTCGGCGGCGGGGCCGTCGGTGTTATCGCGCGAAATTAGGTCCACCCCCAGGTTGCGGTGCTGACTTCCCGGCTCGAGAGTGCCAGGCCGCCCCGTGTCTGGTCACATCGACTTCGGTGTTGCCGTAGGCTCAAGATCAGTAAGCGTTCTAACTTGCCCGGTTGAGCAACAGCCCGCGAGACATTGCGCGCCGAATCAACGCTTTCGCGAGGTATTCGATGACACACCAATTCGTATCCGGTCCATCGTCGTTGGTGTGCACCGAGACGTGGCATGCCACGACCGTAGTGATCAGCTGTTCCGGCGTGGTCGACATGCTGACCGCGCCGCACATGGGCCAGCTCATCACGACTGTTCTGGGCAAGCGGCCGTCGGTGGTCATCGTCGACCTCACCGAGACCTCCATGTTTGCCTCCTGCGGTATGTCGCTGCTGGTGGAGACCCACGAGAAACTCCCCGAGGACGCGAAACTGATCGTCGTCGCGGACGGACCCGTCACCCGGCGTCCCCTGGAACTGGTCGGACTGTCGGCGTTCCTCACGCTGCGCTCGACCCTGGATGAGGCGCTCGAGGACGTACCGCTCGCCGAGCACTGAGACACCCGCACGCGTGTCGTGCACCATGGCCCCATGACTGTCGTATTCGTGCATGGGAACCCGGAGACGAGTGCCATCTGGGGGCCGTTGATCCAAGCCCTAAACCGGGACGACATCGTCACGCTGTCCCCGCCCGGGTTCGGCGCCCCGCTGCCCGACGGGTTCGACCCCACTTACCTTGCCTATCGAGACTGGCTCGAAGACGAACTGCAACAGATCGGCGGTCCCATCGACCTGGTCGGCCACGATTGGGGCGGCGGGCATGTCGTYAACGTCGTCATGCACCGCCCTGAACTGGTCCGGAGCTGGGTCAGCGACATCGTCGGTGTTTTCGACCCCGAGTATGTCTGGCACGACCTGGCCCAGATCTGGCAGACGCCGGATGCCGGCGAGGAATACGTCGCGGCCATGGTCTCCGGCACCTCCGAGGAGCGGGTCGCGGCGGTGGCCGCGATGGGCGTCGGACCCGAGGTCGCACCGGCCCTGGTCGCGGCACAGAATGCCGACATGGGTGCGGCGATCCTGCGGCTGTACCGCTCGGCGGCCCAACCGGTGCTCGCCGAGGCGGGCGTTGCGCTGGGAAATGCCGCCGCACGTCCCGGCCTGGCGATCCTGGCCACCGAGGACCACTTCGTCGGTTCCGACGCGATCAGGCGCCGGGCGGCCGACCGGGCCGGAGCCCGCACCGAGGTACTCGACGGACTGGGGCACTGGTGGATGATCGAGGACCCGGCTCGCAGCGCGGAGGTGCTCACGCGCTTCTGGGCCGCCCTCTGAGGCTCGCCGAATAGGAACTCGAGGCCAGGTCGCCGTACCCTTGCGCGGTGACTGCGATCGATCCGGACAAGCTGCGCGCCTGCCTGCAGGTGCTGGCCGACGTCGAATCGCTGCCGCCCGAGCACCCGGACGCGGTCGCCGTCCGACGCGCCACCGCGGGCATCTTCAAGTCGGTGCGCAAGGCCCGCAGGCACGCCAAGCGCGACGCGGTGGCCGAGGCCGACAAGGCGGTCATCGCCGCGACCGCCACCGGGGCGCCCGGACGTATCGACGACGAGACGGCCGGCCTGCCGCTGGTCTCCTCGGTGACCGGCGCGTCCGCGGGAACCCTGCTGCGGTCGCGGGCGTGCTACATCTGCAAGAAGCAGCACACCGTCGTCGACGCCTTCTACCACCAGCTTTGTCCGGAATGCGCGGCGTTCAGCCATGCCAAACGTGACGCCCGCACCGACCTGACCGGCCGCACCGCGCTGCTGACCGGCGGGCGCGCCAAGATCGGCATGTACATCGCGTTGCGCCTGCTGCGCGACGGTGCACACACCACGATCACCACCCGCTTCCCGAACGACGCGGTGCGCCGCTTCGCCGCCATGCCCGACAGCGCCGACTGGCTGCACCGGCTGCGGATCATCGGCATCGACCTGCGTGATCCCGCCCAGGTGGTGGCGCTGGCCGACACGGTGGCCGCGCACGGACCGCTGGACATCCTGATCAACAACGCCGCGCAGACGGTGCGCCGGGCACCCGGCTCCTACTCGGCGCTCGTCGAGGCCGAACGCACTCCGCCGCCCGAGCTGGCGCAGGTCGACGTGGTCACCTTCGACCGGGTCAGCGACGCGCACCCGGCGGCACTGGCGGGCAGCCTGGCCGAGCATCAGACTCCGCACGCGATCACCGAGCTGGCGTTGACGGCCCGCAGTGCTTCGCCGGAGCGGATCGCGGCAGGCACCGCCATCGACGCGGGTGGACTGCTGCCCGACACGGCCCCCATCAACAGCTGGACCCAGCGCGTGCACGAGGTCGACGCGATGGAGCTGCTGGAAGTGCAGCTCTGCAACCAGACCGCGCCGTTCATCCTGGTGAGCCGGCTGCGACCGGCGATGGCCGCATCGCCCGCACGCCGCAAGTACGTCGTGAACGTCTCGGCGATGGAGGGGCAGTTCGGCCGCCGCTACAAGGGGCCCGGGCATCCGCACACCAACATGGCCAAGGCCGCGCTGAACATGCTCACCCGCACCAGCTCCGCCGAGATGCTGGAACAGGACGGCATTCTGATGACCGCCGTGGACACCGGCTGGATCACCGATGAGCGGCCGCACCCCACCAAGCTGCGGCTGGCCGAGGAAGGCTTCCACGCGCCGCTGGATCTGGTCGACGGCGCCGCGCGCGTCTATGACCCGATCGTGCGCGGCGAGGCCGGCGAGGATCTGCACGGCTGCTTCCTGAAGGATTACGCGCCCAGCGAGTGGTAGCTGGGCGCTGTCGCCTGTCCGCGAGATTGCGGTTATCGCGTGAAAGTACGAGTGGCGTGCGCGAAAACTGCAATCTCGCGGGCCAGGGGCTTGCCACAACTGAAGTCCACTCTGCCTATTAACTTCACTTAGCTCCATAAGTGAAGTTAAAATATATCGATGACTTCACTTCGGCCGATCTTCCGCGAGGACGTTTGTTGGGAACCGCAGGGGGTGACGTATTCGCGCGCTGCGCGGCCGCGCTATGGCACCTATCACCCGTGCGTGCCCGCCGCCATTGCTGACCTAGCACTCGACTTGCCGCCGTCGGTGCTCGTCGCGGCTGAGTCGGCCAGCCGCGAGATCGCACGGTTTGACGCCGAACTCGGCGGCGAGATCGCACGGTTTGCGGCCGTCCTACTGCGGTCGGAATCCGCCGCGAGCTCACAGATCGAGAACCTGACCGCATCGGCGCGCGCAATCGGCGAGGCCGAGCTGCCCGGCGGCAAGGCCAAGCGCAACGCGGCCATGGTCGTCGCCAACACCGCGGCGATGCGGGCGGCGGTCGCACTGTCCGACACCGTCGACGCCGAGGCTGTCCGGGCGATGCACCGTGCGTTGATGATCAACGATCCGCGTCATACGCCGGGCGAATTCCGCACCGAGCCGGTGTGGATCGGCGGCGGGTCGACTCCCATCGGCGCGACATTTGTCGGCCCGCGCCATGAGTTGGTCCCCGGGGCGATTGACGATCTGGTCATTTTCGCACAGCGTGCTGACCTTCCCGCGCTGCCGCAGATCGCAGTGAGCCACGCACAGTTCGAGACCATTCACCCCTTCACCGACGGCAACGGCCGCACGGGCCGMGCCTTGGTGCAAGCGATGCTGCGCAACAAAGGTCTGTCGCGTCAGGTCACGGTGCCGGTCTCAGCCGGGTTGCTGGCCGACACCGATGGGTATTTCGCTGCCTTGACGAGCTACCGCGAGGGCGATGCCGCCCCCATTGTCGAGCGGTTCTCGCAGGCCACGGTCCTGGCCATCGCCAACGGGCGACAGTTGGTCGACGAACTGCGTGACATTCGGGAAACCTGGAACGCTCGAATCACCGCACGCGCCGACTCCGCGGTCTGGAAGGTCGCAGATTTGTTGACCCGCCGCCCGGTCGTGAACGCCGCGTTGCTGGCGCAAGAGCTGGGCATCGAGTCCACCAACGCGCACCGCTACCTCAACCCGCTCACCGATGTGGGAATCCTCGTCGAGGCAACGAACGGACCTCGGAACCGGGTGTGGCGTTCCCCCGAAGTGCTTGCCGCGCTCGATGCTTTCGCCGAACGCGCCGGCCGGCGCGGCTGATCAGCTGTTTCCTGAAGGATTGCGCGCCCAGCGAGGCCATCGGGGTTTGTCGGACCGACGCGCTACGGTGCGATCAAGAACGAGAAGCACACGGCAATTGATCGAGATGTAGTACCCCCGACAGGATTCGAACCTGCAACCGACCGGGTAGAAACCGGATGCGCTATCCGTTGCGCCACGGGGGCAAGTCGGACCACCGTAATTTACACCGCGGCGACGTCCTTGCAGAAACGGATGTGCACTACGTGGGCTGCTCGCACCGCATTCGACGAGATGGGCGATCAGTGGTTCGACATCACACCAAAGACAAGGGCGACCTCGGTGTCGCCAAAGCGCACGCCGACCTGGTGACCAAGGGGTTCTACGTGCTTTTCCCGACTACCGAGCACGCGCCGTTCGACCTCGTTGCGTATGCGGACGGCG
This sequence comes from Mycobacterium sp. P4_H6, assembly GCF_056400845.1. Classification (NCBI taxonomy): domain Bacteria; kingdom Bacillati; phylum Actinomycetota; class Actinomycetes; order Mycobacteriales; family Mycobacteriaceae; genus Mycobacterium; species Mycobacterium sp. P4_H6. The sequence continues at coordinate 15,153 of NZ_JBFUKN010000072.1, forward strand.
CTTTCACCGGGTCCAGGTGAAATATCGGTCGGCGCGTGGAGGCGCTATCCACCTGAACCTCCGGTCCACATGGTCAGACCGCCACGGCGTTCATTCGACACCCATCGACAAGTCATCCGTCGACGCAATCTGCATCTACTGCCCGGAGACCGATGAGTGTTATTACATCCGGCCGACTGACCACGGCGCTTCCGTCAATCTTCGGATCACGCCGACCAAGAACGGTCAGCAGAAACGAACCCTGCCGGCCGCATCATTCCGCGACCTGCCGGACAGACTCCCGAATCCTGCAGACAACTTCCGCACCTCGGCGTGAAGCCGCCGTGAATTCCGACGCCGCCGTCGGATGACAGCCACGAAAGCCGCGTCGCACCCCGGCGCCGCCGACTAGCGTGGACGCTGCAGGGTGGCCGCTGGTGGAGCGCCGTGCAGGAGGAGAGTTCGCGCGATGAGCAAGGTGCCGTTGGATGCGGCGGGGCTGCCCCAGAAACTGAACGGCGTCGACACATTGCTGCACCGTGGCGAGGCCAATCCCCGTACCCGGTCGGGCATCATGGGCGTCGAACTGCTTGACACCACCCCCGATTGGGAGCGGTTCCGCGCGGTGTTCGAGCAGGCGTCGCGCAAGGTGCTGCGGTTGCGCCAGAAGGTCGTCATGCCGACGCTGCCGACGGCCTCCCCGCGCTGGGTGGTCGACCCGGACTTCAATCTCGATTTCCATGTGCGCCGGGCCCGGGTCCCCGAGCCGRGCACGCTGCGTGAGGTGCTCGATCTCGCCGAGATCGCGCTGCAGTCCCCGATGGACATCACTCGGCCGCTGTGGAGTGCCACCCTGGTCGAAGGTCTGGCCGACGGCCGGGCCGCCACCATCCTGCACCTGAGCCACGCCGTCGCGGACGGGGTCGGCACGGTCGAGATGTTCGCCCACCTCTACAACCTGGAACGCGATGTCGAGATCGGTGAGCTTGCGCCGCTGCCGATTCCGCAGGATCTGTCGGCCAATGACCTGATGAGAATGGGCATCAACCGGCTGCCCATGAAGATCACCAACAGCATGCTCGGCCTGCTCGGCGGCGCTGTGCACGCGGTCACCAACGTGGTGCGCGATCCCGCCGCCGCGGTCAGCGGCGTCGTGGAATACGCGCTGTCGACCACCAGGGTGTCCCGGCCGGTCGCCGACCATTCACCGCTACTGCGCCGGCGCAGCCTGACCACGCGTAGCGAGGCCATCGACATCGTGTTCTCTGACCTGCACAAAGCCGCCAAGGCCGCGGGCGGATCCATCAACGACGTCTACCTGGCCGGGTTGTGCGGTGCGCTGCGGTTCTACCACGAAGCCCTCGGCATGCCGATCGACACCTTGCCGATGGCGGTGCCGGTGAACCTGCGCTCCGATGACGACCCGGCCGGCGGAAACCGGTTCGCCGGTATCAATCTCGCCGCACCGATCGGCATCGCCGATCCGGAGCGCCGGATCAAGGCGATCCGCTCGCAGATGACCAGCAAGCGAGAGGAACGCGCCATCGACATGGTCGGAACGATCGCTCCGATCGCCAGTTTCCTGCCCGACGCCGTGCTCGAATCGGCGGCCAGTTCGGTGGTCAACTCCGATGTGCAGGCCAGCAATGTGCCGGTCTACCCCGGCGACACGTTCATCGCCGGGGCAAAAGTGCTGCGGCACTACGGTCTCGGACCGCTGCCGGGAGTTGCGATGATGACCGTGCTGGTATCGCGCGGCGGTTACGTCACCGTCACGACGCGCTATGACCGGGCCGCGTTCGTCGACGACGCACTGTGGGCCCGGTGCCTGCTGCGGGGCTTCGACGAGATTCTGGCACTCGGCGGGGACGGCCGCACCGTACCGGCCTCCTTTGCGGCCCCCGAAACCCGCTCATCGAACGGAAGTGCTGCGCAATGAGTTCGGCGGACGGACAATCGGGCGGCTCGAAGATCATGCGGCTGCCGGGCACGGTGGCCGAGATCGAAGCGAGCCCCGAGGGGCCCCAGGTGGGCGCCTTCTTCGACCTGGACGGCACCTTGGTCGCCGGTTTCACCGGCGTGCTGATGACACGGGATCAGTTGCGGCGCGGCCAGATGAGCGTCGGCGAGTTCATCGGCATGGTGCAGGCCGGTATCAACCATCAACTGGGCCGGTCGGAGTTCGAGGACCTCATCGGCAAGGGCGCCCGCATGCTGCGCGGAAACTCGATCAGCGATCTCGACGAACTCGGTGAGCGGCTGTTCGTCCAGCATGTCCGCGACCGCATCTACCCGGAGATGCGGGCCATGGTCCGTGCGCACATGGCCCGCGGCCACACCGTCGTGTTGAGTTCCTCGGCGCTCACCGTGCAAGTGGAGCCCGTGGCCCGGTTCCTGGGCATCGACAACGTGCTGAGCAACAAGTTCAAGGTCGACGAGGATGGCCTGATCACCGGGGCGGTCGAGGAGCCGATCATCTGGGGTCCGGGCAAAGCCCATGCCGTGCAGAAGTTCTCGGCGGCCCACGGTATCGACCTGACCAAGAGCTACTTCTACGCCGACGGCGACGAGGATGTCGCGTTGATGTATCTGGTCGGCAACCCACGCCCGACCAACCCGGCCGGCAAGCTGGCATCGGTGGCGGCCAAACGCGGCTGGCCCATCCTCAAGTTCAGCAGCCGCAGCGGCAGCAGCCCGGTATCCCAGCTGCGCACCCTGGCCGGTCTGGCGACCCTCCCGACGGTCGCGGCCGGCGCCATCGGTCTGGGCCTGCTCACCCGCAACAAACGGGTCGGCGTCAACTTCTTCACCTCCAACTGGAGCAGATTGCTGATGCTGACCACCGGCATCGAGCTCAACGTCCTCGGTGAGGAGAATCTGACCGCGCAACGCCCGGCGGTCTTCATCTTCAACCACCGCAACCAGGTCGATCCGTTCATCGCGGGTCGGTTGGTCGGTGTCGATTTCACCAGCGTCGGAAAGAAGGAACTGGAGAAAAACCCGATCATGGGTCCGATCGGGAAGGTGATGGACGCGGCGTTCATCGACCGCGACGACACCCAGTCCGCCGTGGAAGGGCTGCGCAAGGTGGAAGACCTTGCCCGCAAGGGCCTTTCCATCATGATCGCCCCGGAGGGCACCCGTCTGGATACCACCGAGGTCGGGCCGTTCAAGAAGGGCCCGTTCCGCATCGCGATGGCCGCGGGCATCCCCATCGTGCCGATCGTGATCCGCAACGCCGAGGTCGTCGCCGCCCGTGACTCCAGCACCTTCAATGCGGGCAAGGTCGATGTCGCGGTGTTCCCACCGATCCCGATCGCGGGCTGGTCCCACGACAACCTGGCGGACCGCATCGCCGAGGTGCGCCGGCTCTATCTGGACACCCTGCTGGACTGGCCGCGCGACACGCTGCCCGACGCCGCTGTCTACCAACGCATCCGGGGAGAGCAGGCGTGAAGCAGGTTTCCGAGGACTTCGCCAGCTTCAGCCCGACCGGCGACACCTTGGTGCTGGCCGCGGTGGCCTCACCGGCCGAACAGGAACTGCTCGACGACTGGCTGCGCCAGCAGCGCCGTGAACATCCCGAGGCCCGGCTGGAGGTGTTGTTGCTGCCGGCCAGTTCCGACGATCCGCCCGCCACCGTGATGGCCCGGCTGGTGGAACTGCTCTCGGCCGACCCGGATCGTTCGGTGGTGCCGGTGCGGGTCTTCTGGGTGCCCGGCGGTCTGCCCACCCGGTCCAAGGTGGTCTCGCTGATCTCGGGTCGCGACACCTACCGGCCACCGGAGCTGTTGCAGCGGCGCATCCTGCGCAAGGATCCCGCGCGCGCCCGGGTGGTGGCCGGTGAACCGGCCAAGGTCTCCGAGCTGCGCCAGCAGTGGAACGACACCACGGTCGCCGAAAACCCCAGGGAGTTCGCCCGTTTCGTGATCCGTCGCGCGATCCTGGCGATCGAGCGGGTGGAACTGCGGCTGCTGGGCCCGGAGTACAAGTCGCCGCGTCTGGTCAAACCCGAGATGCTGGCCTCGGCGCGGTTCCGGGAGGGGCTGGAAAAGATCCCGGGCGCCACGGTCGAAAAGGCCGGCGAGATGCTCGACGAGCTGTCCACCGGGTGGAGCCGCTTTTCCGTCGACCTCATCCCGACACTGGGCCGCGCCATCTTCAGTCGCGGCTTCGATCCCAAGATCGACTACGACAGCACCGAGGTCGAGTCGATGCGGCACAGTCTCGAGACCCACCCGGCGGTGCTGCTGTTCTCGCACCGGTCCTACCTCGACGGCGTCATCGTCCCGGTCGCCATGCAGGAGAACAGGCTTCCGCCGGTGCACACCTTCGCCGGGATCAACCTGTCCTTCGGCTTCATGGGCCCGATCTTCCGGCATTCCGGCGTGATCTTCCTGCGCCGCAAGCTCGACGACCCGCTGTACAAGTACGTGCTGCGTCAGTACGTCGGGTACATCGTGGAGAAGCGCTTCAACCTGAACTGGTCCATCGAGGGCACCCGGTCACGCACCGGAAAGATGCTGCCGCCCAAGCTCGGACTGCTGTCCTATGTCGCCGACGCCTATCTCGACGGGCGCAGCGAGGACATCCTGTTGCAGCCGGTGTCGATCAGCTTCGACCAGTTGCACGAGACCGCCGAGTACGCCGAGTACGCCCGGGGAGGGGAGAAAACCCCGGAGAGCGTGAGCTGGCTCTACAACTTCATCAAGGCGCAGGGCGAGCGCAACTACGGAAAGATCTACGTCCGTTTCCCCGAAGCGGTGTCCATGCGCCAGTATCTCGGCGAACCCAACGGGCCGATCGCCCAGGACGAGGACACCAAACGGTTGGCCATGCAGAAGATGGCCTTCGAAGTGGCCTGGCGCATCGTGCGGGTCACCCCGGTCAATGCGACGGGATTGGTCTCGGCGCTGCTGCTGACCGCGCGTGGGGTGGCGCTCACCGTGGGACAGTTGCACCACACGTTCCGGGATGCGCTGGATTACCTTGAGCGCAAAGAGATCCCGATGACCAACAGCGTGTTGCGGCTGCGCACCCCGGAGGGGGTGCGGGCGGCCGTGGACGCGTTGTCGGGTGGTCACCCGGTGACCCGGGTGGACGGCGGCCGCGAACCTGTCTGGCGGATCGCCCCGGACGACGAGCACGAGGCCGCGTTCTACCGGAACTCGATCATCTACGCGTTTCTGGAGACTTCACTCATCGAGCTGGCGCTCGCCCATGCCGCGCGCGCCGAGTCCGACTGGCTCGAGGTGTTCTGGGCGCAGGTGATCCGGCTGCGTGATCTGCTCAAGTTCGAGTTCTACTTCGCGGACTCGGCGACGTTCCGGGCGAACATCACCACCGAGATGGGCTGGGTGCCGGACTGGGAGGAGAAGATCGCCTCGGGCCCCGAAGGGATCACCGCCGTCCTGCGGACCAAGCAGCCGCTGCTCGGGGCGGCGATGCTGAGGCCGTTCTTCGAGGCCTATGAGATCGTCGCCGACGTCCTGCGCGACGCCGCCGCCGAGATCGCGGAGGCGGACCTGACCAGGCTCGCCATGGGTGTCGGGCGCCAGCACGTGGCTCAGGGCAGGGTGCGCAGCGCTGAGTCGGTGTCGGCGCTGCTGTTCGCCACCGCACGTCAGGTGGTGGCCGACCAGGGTCTGCTGCGGCGTGCCGAGGATCTCTCCGAGCGGAGGACGGCGTTCCTGCACGAGATGCGCGACATCCTGGCCGACATGGACACCGTGGAGGTCGCCTCCCGTGATCAGTTCAACGCACGTGAGCGGGCCTCACGCCGGTCCGCGGGTCGCTGAGGGCCCCACCTACCCTTGACGACATGACGATCGTCGCGCCGAGCGTGCGCAACAGCGCCGTGTGGCCGATTCTCTGGGGCGTCGCGCTGCTGGCCGGCGCGGTGGCCGCCGGCATCGGCGGGCTGTCCATCGTGGATGCGCTGGCCGCGACGGGGCTGCCCGATCCGGGCCCGGCGACCACCTACGGGCTGCCCTTCGTGCGCGCGGTGGGCGAGATCTCGGCGGCTATCGCCGTCGGCTCGTTCCTGATGGCCGCGTTCCTGGTGCCACCACAGCGCAGCGGGGTGCTCGACGTCGGCGGCTACCGGGCGTTGCGCACCGGCACCGTCGCTGCCGGGGTGTGGACCGTGTGCGCGGTGCTGCTGGTGCCGCTGACCGTCTCCGATATCACCGGCGCACCGTTGACCAGCAGGCTCAGCCCCATCGACATCTGGACGGTTGCCAGCCTGGTGGAGACCGCGGGCACCTGGCGCTGGACGGCCTTGCTGGCCGGGATCGTGACGCTGGTCAGCATCCCGGTGCTGCGCTGGACCTGGACGCCGGTGCTGCTGGCCGGATCGCTGATCACGCTGCTGCCATTGGCGCTCAGCGGGCATTCGTCCTCGGGCGGCGCCCACGATGTGGCGACCAACAGCCTGCTCATCCACCTGATCGCCGGGGTGGTGTGGGCCGGCGGCCTGATGGCGCTGTGGGCGCTCGCGGTGCGCGGCGGCGAGCATCTCGACGTGGCGGCGCGGCGCTTCTCGGCGATCGCACTGTGGTGCTTCGCCGCGATGGCGCTGTCGGGCATCATCAATGCGCTGGTGCGGGTGCGTCCCGGCGAACTGTTCAGCACCACCTACGGCTGGCTGCTGCTCGGCAAGGCCACCGCGCTGCTGGTGCTCGGTGCCATCGGGCTGTTGCAGCGCCGCCGCAGCGTCAGCGCGCTGGCCGATGATCCCGCCGCCCGTCGCCCGCTCATCCAGCTGGCGCTCGTCGAATCGATGGTGTTCGGGGTGACCTTCGGTCTCGCCGTCGCACTCGGGCGGACCCCGCCGCCGCCGCTGGCCACGCTGCCCTCGATCACCGAGGTGGAGATCGGCTACGACCTGGCCGGCCCGCCCACGCTGGCCCGGGTGCTGTTCGACTGGCGATTCGACCTCATCTTCGGCACCGCCGCCATCCTGCTGGCAGYGGTCTACATCGCCGGTGTGGTGCGGCTACGGCGCCGCGGCGATGCCTGGCCGGTCGGCCGGATCGTGGCCTGGCTGTGTGGCTGCGCGGCGTTGCTGTTCGCCACGTCGTCGGGGGTCGGGCGCTACATGCCCGCAATGTTCAGCATGCACATGACGGCGCACATGGTGTTGTCGATGCTCGTGCCGGTCCTGCTGGTACTGGGCGCGCCGGTGACCTTGGCGCTGCGCGCCCTGCCCGCCGCCGGCAAGGACCGCCCGCCGGGTATGCGGGAATGGCTGCTGGCCGCGCTGCACAGCCGGGTGTCGAAGTTCTTCACCAATCCGTTGGTGGCGACCGCGATCTTCGTGGCCGGCTTCTACGGGCTGTACTTCGGCGGCATCTTCGATGCGGCGGCCGACAGCCACGGTGCGCACCTGGCGATGAATGCGCACTTCCTGCTCAGCGGATATCTCTTCTACTGGGTGGTCATCGGTGTGGACCCGACGCCGCGGCCCATCCCGCATCTGGCCAAGCTCGCGATGGTGTTCGGCTCGTTGCCGCTGCACGCCTTCTTCGGTGTGGTGCTGATGGGCACCCAGAGCGTGCTCGCCGGCGATTTCTACCGGTCCCTCGGACTGCCGTGGCACACCGATCTGCTTGCCGATCAGCGTCTCGGTGGTGGGATCGCCTGGTCGACGGGTGAGGTGCCCCTGGTGCTGGTGATGCTTGCGCTGCTCATCCAGTGGCGGCGCAGCGACAACCGCACCGCCGTCCGGCTGGACCGGGCCGCCGACCGCGACGAGGACGCCGAACTGGCCGCCTACAACAACATGCTGGCGAAGCTGTCCAAGCTCGACGACCGCTGATCAACTGCCGTAGTTCACCGTGACGGTGCCGTCCCGGTTCACCCCGGCGCCGGGTGCCGGGACCTGCTGTACCACCCGCGCACGCCGGTCGCTGCCGGCGTCCATATCGGGCCCCTTCAGGAACTGGCCAGTGAAACCGAGCGCATTGAGTTGGGCCAGCGCGTCGCCGTAGAGCAACCCCCGCAGGTCGGGCATCAAGAACTGGTTGGCGCGGGACACCTTCAGGGTGATCGGGGCATCCGAGGCCACCGACGCCCCGGCCGGCGGGTCGGTGGCCGTCACCTGCCCGGGCGGCAGCGTGCCGTCGACGTCGGCCTGCAGGATGGTGGTGAAACCGGCGGTGTCGAGATTGAGCTTGGCCTGCTCCGCCGTCTGCCCGACCACATCGGGCACGGTCCGGGCCGACGGTCCCGAACCGACGAAGATGACGATCTCATTGCTGGTGGCCGAATCCTGCTGCGCCGCCGGATCGGTCCCGATGACCCGGTCGAGTTCCTCGCTCGTGGAGGCCTGCGGCATCCGGCGCACATTCTCGAAGCCGGCGTCCGCGAGGGTTCTCACCGCCTCGTCGTAGGACAGCCGGGAGACATCCGGGATACGGCGCTGTTCGGGCCCGGTCGACACGTTGACGGTGATATCGCCGCCGGACGAGACGGTTTCACCGGCCCCCGGGTCGGTGCCGATCACAAGCCCCGCCTGGACGGACCCGTCGGGCTCGGTATCCACCACCGGGCTCAGACCGCTGTCCTGGAGTTGGCTCACCGCCTCCTGCTGGGTCAACCCCTGCACATCGGGCACCCGGACCCGGTTCATGGCGCCCACTATGTAGACGCCGGCGATCACCAGCAGGGTGACGGCCACCAGCGCACCGGCGATCACCCAGCGCCGCGAACCCCGGCGCTGCTCCTGCACGGGGAACTGCAGGGTGCTCGGGCCCCGGGTCGCGGGAATGTCGTCGGTGTCATCGGCCTGCTGCGCCGGCGCCTCAGGGGCGTTGCCGCTGCCGACCCGTCGCAGATCGGCGTGCATCTCCGCCGCGCTCTGGTAGCGGTTCTCGGGTTTCTTGGCCAGCGCCTTGAGCACCACCGCGTCGAGGTCCGGCGAGATGCCGCCATGGCGCTGTGACGGCGGGACCGGCCGCTCCCGGACATGCTGATACGCCACCGACAGCGGGGTGTCGCCGGTGAAAAGCGCCTGCCCGGTCAGCATCTCGTAGAGCACGCAGCCCAGCGAGTAGACATCGGTGCGGGCGTCGACCTGCTGGCCACGAGCCTGCTCGGGGGAGAAGTACTGCGCGGTGCCGACCACCGCCGAGGTCGCGGTGAGCCGGTCCCCGGTGGTGGCGTTCATCGCGCGGGCGATCCCGAAATCCATCACCTTCACCGCGCCGGTGGGGGTGATCATGATGTTGGCCGGCTTGATGTCGCGGTGCACGATGCCGCGGCTGTGGCTGAACTCCAGCGCCGTGCACACATCGGCGATGATGGAGATCGCGCGCCTCGGGGGCAGCGCTCCGTGACGCTGGATCAGCTTTCCGACGGTGTGGCCGTCGACGTACTCCATCACCAGGAACGGCAGGTTGCCGTTCGGGGTCTGCGCCTCGCCGGTGTCGTACACCGCCACGATCGACGGGTGGTTCAGCGATGCGGTGTGCTTGGCCTCCCGGCGGAACCGCTGATAGAAGTTCGGGTCACGGGCCAGGTCGGCGCGCAGGATCTTGATCGCGACATCGCGGTGCAGCCGGACGTCGCGTGCCTTGTGCACCTCCGACATGCCGCCGAAACCCAGGATTTCGCCCAGCTCATAGCGGTCGGTCAGCTGCTGCGGCACGGTCATGGCGCGCTGCCGATCTCGTCGAAGCTGTTACATCCCACGCGTTGATCTTCTCTCAGTGCGACGCGGCGGGTTGCGAGACCCCGGTATGCGTCGGTTGTCCACAATGCCGGATTCGTACACAGGTGCCGTTCCGGTCGGGGTAGGCGTGGCGGGCATGTCGGTGACCGGCGGGTCAATGGGTGCACGAGCCGGCGACAGCGCCGGCGTCCAGAAATGAGTGAAAGGCACCTGCCATGTTCGAAACACCGTTTTCCGTCGTCGGAAACGTGGTCACCGATCCCATCTTGCGCCGCGTCGGCGAACAGGACTTCCTCAAGTTCCGGGTGGCCAGCAACTCGCGCCGGCGCACCGCCGAGGGCGAATGGGAACCCGGCAATGCGCTCTACCTCACCGTCAACTGCTGGGGAAAGGTCGCCGACGGGGTGGCCGGGGTGCTCTACAAGGGTGATCCGGTGGTCGTCGTAGGCCAGATCTACACCAGCGAATACGACGACAAAGAGGGCAACCATCGGTCCACCGTCGAGGTGCGCGCGATATCGGTCGGGCCGGATCTGAGCCGCTGCCGGGCCAAGCTCGACCGGGTCCGGCCGGCCCCCGATCCGGTGCCGGCAGCCGGACCCGACGGTGGTGAGGGCGCCGAACACACCGGCGAGCCGGAGGAGCTCCCGATCTCGGCGTAACCGGGCGGCCCGGTCGTGCCTAGGATGGTGCCGCGAGACTTTGGCGGACGAAAGGCAAGACGACGGCATGGCCGAATTCATCTACACGATGCGGAAGGTGCGCAAGGCGCACGGCGACAAGGTCATTCTTGACGACGTTTTCCTGAACTTCCTTCCGGGAGCCAAGATCGGCGTCGTCGGTCCCAACGGGGCCGGTAAGTCGAGCGTCCTGAAGATCATGGCCGGCATCGACCAACCCAACAACGGCGACGCCTTCCTCCAACCGGGCGCGACGGTCGGCATCCTCATGCAGGAGCCCGAGCTCGACGAGACCAAGACCGTCCGCGAGAACGTGGAGGACGGCGTCGCCATCAAGGGCAAGCTCAACCGGTACAACGAGGTTGCCGAGCTGATGGCCACCGACTACACCGACGCCCTCATGGAAGAGATGGGCCAGCTGCAGGAGGAGCTCGACGCCGCCGACGCCTGGGATATCGATTCTCAGCTGGAGCAGGCGATGGACGCGCTGCGCTGCCCGCCGCCCGACGAGCCGGTCACCCACCTGTCCGGTGGCGAGAAGCGTCGCGTGGCGCTGTGCAAGCTGCTGCTGTCCAAGCCGGACCTGCTGCTGCTCGACGAGCCCACCAACCACCTCGACGCAGAGAGCGTGCTGTGGCTGGAGCATCACCTCGCCGACTACAAGGGCGCGATCCTGGCGGTCACCCACGATCGCTACTTCCTGGACAACGTCGCCGAGTGGATCCTGGAGCTCGACCGCGGCCGCGCATACCCCTATGAGGGCAACTACTCCACCTACCTGGAGAAGAAGGCCGAGCGCCTGGAGGTCCAGGGCAAGAAGGACCAGAAGCTGCAGAAGCGGCTGAAGGACGAACTGGCCTGGGTGCGTTCCGGCGCCAAGGCCCGGCAGGCCAAGAGCAAGGCCCGTCTGGACCGCTACGACGAGATGGTGGCCGAGGCCGAGAAGACCCGCAAGCTCGACTTCGAGGAGATCCAGATCCCGGCACCGCCGCGGCTGGGCAACCTGGTGGTCGAGGTGAGCCACCTCGACAAGGGCTTCGACGGCCGCATCCTCATCAAGGACCTGTCCTTCACGTTGCCGCGTAACGGCATCGTCGGTGTGATCGGCCCCAACGGTGTCGGTAAGACGACGCTGTTCAAGACCATCGTCGGCCTTGAGGAGGCCGACAGCGGTGAGGTCAAGGTCGGTGAGACCGTCAAGCTGAGCTACGTCGACCAGAGCCGCGCGGGCATCGACCCGAAGAAGAACGTCTGGCAGGTGGTCTCGGACGGGCTGGACTACATCGAGGTCGGTCAGAACGAGATCCCGTCCCGCGCCTACGTGTCGGCCTTCGGTTTCAAGGGCCCCGATCAGCAGAAGCCCGCGGGCGTGCTGTCCGGTGGTGAACGCAACCGGTTGAACCTGGCGCTGACCCTCAAAGAGGGCGGCAACCTGATCCTGCTCGACGAGCCGACCAACGACCTCGACGTCGAGACGCTGTCCTCGCTGGAGAACGCGCTGGAGCAGTTCCCCGGTTGTGCCGTGGTGATCTCCCACGATCGCTGGTTCCTGGACCGCACCTGCACGCACATCCTGGCGTGGGAGGGCGATGACGACAACGAGGCCAAATGGTTCTGGTTCGAGGGCAACTTCGGTGCCTACGAAGAGAACAAGGTCCAGCGCCTGGGCGCCGATGCGGCACGCCMGCACCGGGTAACCCACCGCAAGTTGACGCGCGACTGAACCTGCGGGAGTGCCCGCGAACCGGGCCTTGGCATCACTAAGGTTGCACGTGTGTGCCGTTGCGGCGGCAGGTCTCAGCGCAGAGGCAAGAGGTGAGGAGCCTTGGGCATGACGGTGAATCCCGGAACCACTGAACAGGTGCAGCTGAGTCAGGACGCACTTTCGCGACTGACTAGCGCCTACGTCGAGACCCACCACGGTCCGCACGGTGACGCGCCCGCGGCCGACACCGCGGTCACCGCACCGATCGAACGTGGCGCCCCGACGAAGGTGACACCGCAGCTGCTCGCGGCGCACACCAAGATGGGCCACCGCCGCACACCGGGGGAGACCCTGGTGGCGGTGTACCCGGCCGACGACCCGGGTGGCTTCGGCCCGGCGATCCAGGTCGTCACCGACTACAGCGCCATGCTGATGGATTCGGTGACGGTGCTGCTGCATCGTCTCGGTGTCGCCTACGTATGGGTGATGAACCCGGTGCTGCGGGCCCGCCGGGGCTCCGACGGTGAGCTGCTGGCGCTGGCGCCGGCCTCGGATCCGGATGCCCCCGACGGAGCCGACGAGATGTGGATCCACGTCGGGCTGTCGCCGACCGCAGATCCCGCGGCGGTGGACGAGGTGGCGGGCCTGCTGCCGTCGGTACTCGCCGACGCCCGGCAGGTCGCTGCCGATTCGGCGGCGCTCAACGCGACGCTGATCGGGCTGGCCAACGCCCTGGATTCCGATCACGCCGGGCACTTTCCGGGCCCGGACCGCCGTGATGTCGCCGCCCTGCTGCACTGGCTCGGTGACGGTCACTTCGTGCTCCTCGGTTACCAGCGGTGCGCGGTGCACAACGGTCAGGCCACCGTCGACCCGGCCAGCCGGCTGGGCATCCTCAAGTTGCGCACCGATGTGCTGCCGCAGCTGACCGAGGCCGACGATCTGCTGGTCCTGGCGCAGGCCACCATGCCCAGCTTCCTGCGCTACGGCGCCTACCCCTACATCGTGGTGGTCCGGGAGAACCCGGCCGGGCCCGCCTCCAACCAGGCCGTCGAGCACCGCTTCGTCGGGTTGTTCACGGTGGCCGCGATGAACGCCAACGTGCTGGAGATCCCGCTGATCTCACGGCGCGTGGACGAGGCGCTGGCGCAGTCACACTCCGACCCCAGCCATCCCGGTCAGCTGATGCTCGACGTCATCCAGACCATCCCGCGATCCGAGCTGTTCGCGCTGCACACCCCCGATCTGCTGGAGATGGCACGGGCGGTCGTCGATCTCGGATCGCTGCGGCGGGCGCTGCTGTTCCTGCGCGCCGACCAGCTGGGCCACTTCGTCTCGGCGCTGGTGTACCTGCCGCGCGACCGGTACACCACCGCGGTGCGGTTGGCGATCCAGGACATCCTGGTCCGCGAGCTCGGCGGCGTCAGTATCGAGTACGCCGCCAGGGTCAGTGAATCACCTTGGGCAGTCGTGCATTTCACCGTGAAGATGCCCGACGGCAGCCAGCGGGCAGATATCGACACCTCTGCGGACAACGAGATCCGGATCCAGCATCTGCTCACCGAGGCCGCCCGCACCTGGGCGGACCGCCTGATCGGGTCGGTCAAGACCGAATCGATCAGCCTGGCCGACGCCGAGTACTACGCCGGGGCGTTCCCGGAGATCTACAAGCAGGCCTTCACCCCGCAGGCTGCCATCGAAGACATCGCGATCATCGAAGAGCTGCAGGACAATTCGGTCAAACTGGTGTTCCGTGACGGCGGCGCGGAGCGGGTGGATCTGCTCACCTGGTACCTGGGTGGCCGGTCGGCCTCGCTGTCCGAACTGCTGCCGATGTTGCAGTGCATGGGCGTGGTGGTGCTCGAGGAGCGGCCGTTCACCGTCACCCGACCCGACGGCCTGGTGGTCTGGATCTACCAGTTCGTGGTGTCCCCGCATCAGTCCATCCCGACGACCCCCGAGTCCGAGATCGAGGATGTTGCCAAGCGGTTCGCCGACACGGTGACCGCCATCTGGCACGGCCGGGCCGAGATCGACCACTTCAACGAACTGGTATTGCGGGCCGGTCTGACCTGGCAGCAGGTCACCATCCTGCGCGGCTACGCGAAGTACCTGCGCCAGGCGGGATTCCCGTACAGCCAGTCCCATGTCGAGGGTGTGCTCAACGGCAACCCGCACACCGCGCGGTCGTTGGTGGAGCTGTTCGAGGCTCTGTTCACCCCGGAAGCCGATGTCGAGGCCGGTGGCTGCAAACTGGACGCCCAGACCGCGGCGGCCGCCGTCGCCGCCGACATCGACGCCCTGGTCAGTCTGGACACCGATCGCGTGCTGCGGGCTTTCGCCGGCCTGATCCAGGCGACCCTGCGCACCAACTACTTCGTCGACAGCCCGGACTCGGCACGCGCCCAAAATGTGCTGTCCTACAAGCTCAATCCGGGGCTCATCGACGAACTACCGTTGCCCAAGCCGCGCTTCGAGATCTTCGTCTACTCACCCCGCGTGGAGGGCGTGCACCTGCGGTTCGGGTTCGTCGCCCGCGGCGGGTTGCGCTGGTCGGACCGCCGCGAGGACTTCCGCACCGAGGTCCTCGGTCTGGTCAAGGCGCAGGCGGTGAAGAACGCCGTCATCGTCCCGGTGGGCGCCAAGGGCGGCTTCGTCGTCAAATCGCCGCCGCTGCCCACCGGCGACGCCGCGGTGGATCGCGACGCCACCCGCGCCGAGGGCGTGGCCTGCTACCGGCTGTTCATCTCGGGACTGCTCGACCTGACCGACAACGTCGACAAGTCCAGCGGAGCCGTGATCACCCCGGCCGGTGTGGTGCGCCGCGACGGGGATGACGCCTACCTCGTGGTCGCCGCCGACAAGGGCACGGCCACCTTCTCCGATATCGCCAATGATGTTGCGCATTCCTACGGTTTCTGGCTCGGGGATGCCTTCGCCTCCGGCGGATCGGTGGGCTATGACCACAAGGCGATGGGCATCACCGCCAAGGGCGCCTGGGAATCGGTCAAGCGGCACTTCCGCGAGATCGGCGTCGACACCCAGTCCCAGGACTTCACCGTCGCCGGTGTCGGCGACATGAGCGGTGACGTATTCGGCAACGGCATGCTGCTGTCCCCGCACATCCGGCTGATCGCGACCTTCGATCACCGCGACATCTTCCTGGACCCCAACCCGGACGCCGCCGCCTCCTTCGCGGAACGCGAGCGCATGTTCGCCCTGCCACGATCCAGCTGGGCGGATTACGACCGCACGCTGATCAGCGAGGGCGGCGGGGTGTTCAGCCGGCAACAGAAGTCCATCCCGATCAGCCCGCAGGTGCGTGAGGCCCTGGGCCTGCCCGACGGTGTCGAGGAGATGACGCCGCCGGCGCTGATGAAGGCGGTGCTGCTGGCGCCGGTGGACCTGTTCTGGAACGGCGGCATCGGCACCTACGTCAAGGCCGAGACCGAATCCGATGTCGACGTCGGCGACCGTGCCAACGATGCCATCCGCGTCAACGGAAACCAGTTGCGGGTCAAGGTCTTCGGTGAGGGTGGCAACCTCGGCGTCACCCAGCGCGGACGCATCGAGTTCGACCTCGCCGGCGGTCGGATCAACACCGACGCGCTGGACAACTCCGCGGGTGTGGACTGCTCGGACCACGAGGTCAACATCAAGATCCTGATCGACTCGCTGGTGACCGCGGGCAAGGTGAGCGCCGATGAGCGCACCCCGCTGCTCATGTCGATGACCGACGAGGTGGGCCTGCTGGTGCTGGCCGACAACATCGATCAGAACGATCTGATGGGCACCAGCCGCGCGAACGCGGCCAGCCTGCTGCAGGTGCACGCCCGGCAGATCAAGGAGTTCGTCACCGACCGGGGGCTCAACCGCGAGCTGGAGGCGCTGCCGTCGGAGAAGGAGATCAGGCGCCGCCACGAGCTCGGGATCGGTTTGACCTCACCGGAACTGGCGACCTTGATGGCCCATGTCAAGCTCGCGCTCAAGGACGAGCTGCTGCGCACCGACCTGCCCGACCAGGAAGTGTTCGCCTCGCGCCTGCCGCAGTACTTCCCGGTGGAACTGCGTGACCGGTTCACCAGCGAAATCCGTTCCCATCAGCTGCGTCGCGAGATCGTCACCACAATGCTGGTCAACGATTTGGTGGACACCAGCGGAATCACCTACGCCTACCGGATGACCGAGGACACCGGCGTGGGTCCGGTCGACGCGGTGCGCAGCTATGTCGCCACCGATGCGATCTTCGGCATCAGCGAGATCTGGCAGGGCATCAAAGCCGCCGGTGCCGAAGGGATTCCGTGTGCGGTGACCGACCGCATGACGCTGGACCTGCGCCGGGTCATCGACCGGGCCGGGCGCTGGCTGATCAACTACCGGCCGCAGCCGCTGGCGGTCGGCGCCGAGATCAACCGGTTCGCCGAGAAGGTGGCGCTGCTGTCACCGCAGATGTCGAAATGGCTGCGCGGTGACGACAAGGCGATCGTGGCCAAGGAGTCCGGCGAGTTCGAAGCGCAGGGTGTATCCAAGGAACTGGCCTACACCGTCGCCACCGGCCTGTACCGCTACAGCCTGCTCGACGTCATCGACATCGCCGATATCGCCGACCGCGATGCCGCCGAGGTGGCCGACGCCTACTTCGCGCTGATGGACCATCTCGGCATCGACGGCCTGCTCACCGCGATCTCGCAGCTGGAGCGCGATGATCGGTGGCATTCGTTGGCGCGCTTGGCGATCCGCGATGACATCTATGGTTCGCTGCGGGCGCTGTGCTTCGATGTGCTGGCCGTCGGCGAGCCTGACGAGACGGGTGAGCAGAAGATCGAGGAGTGGGAGCTGACCAATAGTTCCCGCGTCGATCGGGCGCAACGCACCCTCGACGAGATCCACCGAGACGGTCAGCTCGATCTGGCGACGCTGTCGGTGGCGGCCCGCCAGATCCGCAGCATGACGCGAACGACAGGAACAGGAACAAGTGGCTGAGCGTTTCACCACACCGGTGCCGGTGCGCTGGTCGGATATCGACATGTACCAGCACGTCAACCACGCCACCATGGTCACGATCCTCGAAGAGGCCCGGGTGCCTTTTCTGCAC
>NZ_JBFUKN010000073.1:0-32194 GCF_056400845.1 Mycobacterium sp. P4_H6
CGTTCGCCCAGATGCGCAGCTCACTGCAGGCGCCGGAGCCGACGGCGTCGCGCGGCGCGACCGCGGCGACGGTGTCCCGGAACGCGACGTAGACGACGTCGGCGTTGGCGTTGACGAACAGGCCGTTGCGCCCGGCGTCGATACCGCCGGGCGGGATGGTGGAGAACACCAGTCCGCCGTCGGCGGGCAGGCTCGCCACCGTCCGRCACGGGATGGTCACGTCGAGCGATCGGGGCGCGCCGGAGACCAGTGGCGCGGTGATGTCGCCGACGAAGCCGTCGGCGTTCGCGGCCTGGGGCCATTGGATCGCTGCGGTGCTCTGGCGCACCGGCAGCAGCGGGGCGAGGGCGCAAAGCAGGAAGCCGACGAGGCCCGTGATGACGGCGAGAAGGCGGACGTTCCTATCGGGCAC
Source organism: Mycobacterium sp. P4_H6 (assembly GCF_056400845.1). Lineage (NCBI taxonomy): Bacteria > Bacillati > Actinomycetota > Actinomycetes > Mycobacteriales > Mycobacteriaceae > Mycobacterium > Mycobacterium sp. P4_H6. The sequence goes on from NZ_JBFUKN010000073.1 coordinate 413, forward strand.
GAGGTTCAAGGTTAGGCGACAGCCGGCCCGGCACCGCCGGACGACCCGCGCTAGGCCCTATCGGGTTGCAGCGCTGCCAGCCCGATATTGCCGCCGTAGTGCGCCAATACCCGCGGATCCATCACCCGGCGCCACACCGGCGGGCACCAGGCCAGCACCAGCATGCTGCCGTACCCGGTGGGCAACTGCGGCGCCTGATCGGAGTGCTGCAACGTCTGGTAGCGCTTCTGCGGATGTGCGTGGTGATCGGAGTGCCGCTGCAGGTGGTACAGGAACACGTTGGCGATCAGCGTGTCGCTGTTCCAGCTGTGCCGCTGGCCCACCCGTTCGTAGCGACCGTCGGCAAGGCGCTGCCGCCGCAGTCCGTAGTGCTCGAGGTAGTTCACCGTCTCCAGCAGGCAGACGCCGATGATCGCCTGTCCGAGCAGCCACGGAATGATGACCGGGCCGAACCAGACGACCAGGCCGGTGAAGATCGCCGCCGTGAGCAGCCAGGCGTTCAGGATGTCGTTGCGGAGCGAGAACCGGGACCTGCCGGCCTGAGCCAGCCGGTTGCCCTCCAGGTGCCACGCCGAGCGCAGTCCACCCAGCACCGAACGCGGGATGAAGTGATAGACGCTCTCGCCGAGGCGCGCGCTGGCGGGATCCTCCACGGTGGCGACCCGCAAGTGGTGGCCGCGGTTGTGTTCGACGAAGAAATGCCCATAGCCAGTTTGCGCAAGGGCGATCTTGCTGAGTCGTTTCTCGGCACTTGCGCGCCGGTGACCCAATTCGTGGGCGGCGTTGATCGCAATCCCGCCGACGATTCCGACGGTGAGCATCAAGCCGATCTTGTCGACGGTGGACATCGTGAGCCAGCCGCCGCCGCTCCACAGCCAGCACGCGAAAATCAGTGAAAGGTACTGGTTGGGCAGGTAAAGATAGTTGACCCAGCGATAGAAGTTGTCGTTTTCAAGATCTTCGATGGTGCCGCCGGGGACGCCGGTTTCGTCGGCGCCAATTAGCTGGTCAAGCACCGGAATCACGACGAAGGCCAGTAGTGGACCCACCCACCAGAACACCGCAGCACCGGTCACCTGGACCATCAGCCACGCCAATCCGACCATCCCGGGGACGATGGCACCGAGCAGCCACAGATACCGCTTTACAGCCCGCCACATGGGCGTTCTGCCGGTCTGCGCGTCGATCACTTCGTATCCTTGCCGGGGGATGGAGCGAACTAGTTCTTAGTGCCTATTTAACCTGGTTGCGCGAGCAGTGCAAACACGGAGCCATAACGAATGAGGATTTTGCTGTGAGGTTGGTGTAAGGGTGCACAAGATCAAAGTGACACGGCGGCGTTTTCTGGGTGCCGCGGCGGGCCTCGCAGCCGGTGCGGTGGGCGTCGGAGCCTGTTCGTCCAACCGGTCCGGGGAACGCCCCGCGGCGCGGGCATTCCACCAGGCCATCGTGGTGGGCAGCGGCTACGGCGGGGGTGTCAGTGCGCTGCGCCTGGGCGAGGCCGGGGTGGACACCCTGATCCTGGAGCGCGGGCGGCTCTGGGACACCCCCGACGAGGACGGGAAACGCTTCACCAAGATGTTGCCGGCGGACACCCGCGCGGGCTGGTTCCGCGATGTTCCGCCCAGCCTGGTGCCGTCGTTCCGCGGGGTGTCGGTGAACGCGGTCGCGGCGCAGAATCCGGGGTCTCAGCCGATCCAGGCCGGGATCTGCGACAAGGTGACCTTCGGCGCCCACGACGTGTTCCGCGGGATCGCCGTCGGCGGTGGCTCCATGGTCAACGCGGCCATCGCCGCGGTGCCGACCCCCGATCAGGTGCGGGCTGCGTTCCCCGACATCGATCCGAACGAATTCCTGGGTACCTATGTCGAGCGGGCCAAGACGGCGCTGCAGATCAGCTACCGGGACCTGGACTGGTTCGAGCAGACCCCGTACTTCCAGTACGCCCGGGTGGGCCGCAGCTACGCCGAGGCAGCCGGGTACGGCGTCGACATCAACGGCAGCGCCTACTCGTTCGACTACATGATGCGTGAGGCCGCCGGCGAGGTGCCGCGCTCGGCACTGGACTGGGAGTGCCAGTACGGCAACAACCACGGCCGGCTCGGCAGCGTCGACCAGACCTATGTCGCCGCGGCACTGAAGACCGGCAAGGTGCAACTGCGCCCGCTCACCGAGGTGACCGGCATCCGTCAGGAACCCTCCGGTGAGTACGTGGTGTCCATCCGCGAGATCGACCGCTGGGGCAAAGAGCTGTCGCGCGACGAGATCGGTTGTGAACAGCTCTATCTGGCGGCCGGCGTACTGGGCACCACCCACCTGCTGCTGCGCGCGCGGGAGTCCGGGGATCTGGCCAACCTGCACGACGAGGTCGGCAACGGCTACGGCAACAACGGCGACATCATGGTGTCGCACAACACCGCCGAACAGGATCCGGTGGGCACCCAGCAGTCGCTGCTGGGCATGATCAACCTGGACGGCCGCGCCGATCCCGACAATCCGGTGTACGCCAGCATGTTCTCGCTGCCGCTGCCGCTGGAGACCAATGCGCTGGGCTACTACGCCATGGTGCGCACCGGTGACCGGGCAACGATCAGCTACGACCGCCAGGCGGATTCCATCGGCATCGACTGGCCGCAGAGCCACACCGACCACCTCATCGAGCGTGCGCGGCTGGTGTTCGACCGGGTCACCCAGGCCAACGGTGTGGATTACCGCGATGACCTCTTCGAAGGAAAGGCATTCGCGCCCAATACCGTTCACCCGTTGGGCGGCTGCGTGCGCGGTGCGGCCACCGATTTGTTCGGGCGTGTCAACGGCCACGACAAGCTGTACGTCAACGACGCGTCGCTGATCCCCGGCTACATCGGCTGCAACCCATTCATGTCCATCACGGCGCTCGCCGAGCGCAATATGGAGGCGATCCTGGCCGGGCGCCGCTAGCTGGGGCGCCGGCTAGGACGGACGCAGCGGCGCCGGGCTCCACAACCCGCTGCGGGTGGCGGTGCCGAGTTCCAGTTCAGCGGTCTTCGCGTTCGGGTAGAACTGCCGGAGTTGCTGCAGGGAACCCCAATCGCGGAACCAGTCGTCCTTCAGGTATGTCGGCACCGGGGTGGCCCGCAGCAGCAACTCGGTGATGCCCAGCGGTCCGCCGCCCAGGTAGTCCATCACCGGTGAGTTGGCCTCGGCCCCGAACCGGTCGGGCAGGATGCGCCATTTGGGCACCTCGGTGACGCCATACCGGTGGAAGAACGGTCGCTGGCACGGGAAGGCAAGTCCGACAAGCCAGTCCAGCATGACCGGGTCGGTCGACCCGACGACATCCTGCAGGCTGCGCAGCTCCGGGATGCGTGGCGGGGTGACGGCGATCCAGTGCTGTGGCGACAGGTCGTCATCGGAGGCCACCAGCCGCACCCGGGTGGCCTGCTCGGGGATCGCGGACATCGGGGCGCGCAGATTGCGCCACGCGGGCACGGCGCCGACATCGGCGAAACCGATGGTGCCACCAGGTTTTCCGTCGGCGGCCTGCTCCTCGGTGGCCCACTGCACCAGCACCTCGCCGGCATCGAAGCGCCCGGCCGCGGCGACCACCAGGAGCGGACCGCGCTCACCGCTGGGGGGCAGCCGGTACCAGGCCGAGCGCAGGCTCGCCGGCGACTGCGGGCCCGCCCGCCAGCTGCCCAGCACCGGCGTGCGGGCCGGATCGAGGTTGTAGGGCAGCCGGGCCTGTGAGCCGTTCACCCCGGCCGCGGCGGTKGTGCCGCCCTCGGTGCCGGGCTCGCTACCGGTCTCGTCGCTGTCCTCGGAGTCGGCGAAGTTACTGGAGCCGGGCTGTTCGGACACCGAGTCCGCGGAGATGTCGGAGGGAATCCCGTCGGGGCGGAAGTTCTGCGCGGTGCCCGCGCCCAGCGCCTCGCCGACCGGTGTGTCGATCGGGGTGAGCAGTCCGACGTTCGGGTCCTGTTCCACCATCACGTCGGTGGCCAGTCCGCACGTCTTGCCGCGCAACGCATCCAGATTGGAACGGCCGACCGACCACGCCGGGTACTGCGCGGTGACCGCCAGCGTCAGCGAGACCACCTGGAACAGCACCACCGCCCAGGTCACGACCGCCAGCGGCGCCCCGGTGAACCGGCTCCACGGCCGGTCCCTGTCCTCGCCGCCGGCGAAATGCAGCCAGGCCGCCACCAGCAGGGCCAGCACCGACAATCCCAGCAGCATCGTGGTGAGCCCGAAATGCCACTCCGGGAACTCATTCGACCACGGGACGCCGAAATTCGACACGTACCACCAGCCGTTCACGGTGGCGAACGACAGTGCCGTCACGAACAGCACCACGGCGGTGACCACGGTGCGGTTGCGTTTGGACTTCATGGCCGCGGCGGCGATGGCCACCGCCGCCAGCGCACCCAGCGAACCGGCCAGACCGGCGAACACCCCGAAGTGATGCGTCCACTTCGTCGGGGTGAACATCAACGACAGGAACGAGATGACGGTGATGCCGATCATGCGCTGGGCGGGGCCGATCGCGGTGCCCGGAATGCGCCCCTTGCGCAGCGTCATCGCCACCGAGATGGCAACGGCGAGCAGCAGTGCCAGCACCGCGAAACGCCGCGCCACCGATCCGTCGGGACTGGTGGTGAACAGCCGGGAGTAGCGGATGTGCTCGTCGAACCAGGCCAGGCTGGGGCCGATGGTCGACTTGAACGAACTGGCCTGCAGCTCGCCGACCAGAGTCTGGTCCCGGAAGATCAGGAAGATGGTGACGGTGCCCGCGGCGGCGATGGGCGCCAGCAGCGCCGCGTAGCCGAAGCGGGAGACGTGGGCGGCCACAATCGTTCTCAGCGGGCCGACGGCCACCAGCAGCGCGCCGACGGCGGCGATACCGGTGGGCCCGGAGAACAGCGTCAGCGCCCCGATGATGATGGCCACCGCGACCGGCAGCAGGCGGCTGGTCGCCACGCCGCGCTCCACCGAGCACCAGGTCAGCAGGATGCCGACGGCGATGATCGGCTCCGGCCGCAGGCCGTTGTTCAGCGGCAGCCAGAACGCCAGGAACATCGCGGCCGCGGTCCAGGCCGCCGGGCGGCTCTTCTTGACCGCCGCACCGAGCCGCGGGATCACCTCACGGCTGATGATCCACCAGCAGGCCAGTCCCATCAGCAGGGTGGGCAGCCGCACCCAGATGCTGGCGGTGGAGACGTGGGCCCACAGTGCGAGCAGGTCGTAGTACCAGCCGAACGGCGCCTCCGGGGTGCCGAACCAGCGGTAGTAGTTGGCCATGTAGCCGGCATGCTCGGACACCCGGGCCATGGTCAGGATGTAGCCGTCGTCGGCGGTGTTGGCGCCGACGAAATGCCACCACACCAGCAGGGCGGCCACCAGGGCGTCGAGCCCGGTCAGCGACCACCAGCGCTGGGGCAGGAAACGGCGGTGCCGCATCCCGTCGGCGACGTCGAGGCGGTGCAGCGCCACCAGGGACGCGATCGTCATCACGACACCCAGCACCATCACCAGGGTTTTGAGCAGGGTGGGTGAGCTGCTGTAGCGGGTGTCGATGGTCGCGGAGAGTTCCAGGCCGGGCGGCGCCGGGCCGGCCAGATCGGTGTACACGCCGACGATCTGTGGGCGGAAGTCGTAGCCGCCGCGTTCACCGCGCAACGGTTCGCCCGGATTCTCGTCGTCGGGCCCGGCGGTGAGGCCGACGAACTCGCCGGTCACCTTGTCGGCGTGGGCGGTGAACGTCAGTTCGCGGCAGGCCGGGCTGAGCACCTCGCTCAGCGGCGCGCTGACCACCGGGGTGTTGCGCACGATGACCAGCAGCTCGTTGTTGACCCGCTCGATGAGCAGCCCGCGGTCGACGGCCTTGGGAGCCTGTTTGGGCACCGTGGACAGCAGCACGTTGCGCGCGCCTCCGAGCTCGGCGGCCGCGGAGCACGGGATGGTGATGTTCAGGTCGCTCGCGACATAACCGATCAGCGGCGCGTCGACGCTGTCCAGCGTCCCGTTCTGCGGCCAGTTCAGCGTCGCGGTGGTCTCGGTGACGGGCAGGAACGGGGTGGCGATGGCCAGGATCGTGCCGAGCAACCCGGCGACGACAGCGACCAGTCTGGTGGTGCGGTGATTGGCCGGCGCGTCGGTCACGGAGCTAGATGCTAGTTGTCCGGCCATCAACCATCTGCCTGCGGTTTACGGATGGCCAGAACGAACGGGCCGTCGGTGGACACATCCCAGCGCGGATCTTCGAACAGCGCCGCGTTCAGCTCGACCTGATACCGCTTGACGTTGGGCTGATTCGGATAGACGTCCGAGGCCAGCCGCAGGGTGTAGCTGTCCGGGCCGCCGCGGCGCATCAGGAACACCGTCGGGGCCTGCCAGGGCAGCTGGTCAAGCGCGGTGATGAACTGGTCGGGTGTGTTGAGCAGCGCCCAGCTCTCGATGGCCGCCGAGCGGGCTTCGAACTGCGCCAACGGGTTTGCGTAGTGCGAGGTCAGGCCCTGGAATCCGTAGTACGGGTAGTAGGACAGGAAGCTGTAGTCCGCGGTCATCACGACGGTCTCGGTGCGCGGCACGCCGGTCACCTGCAGAATGCGCTCGTCGAGGGCGCGGTAGTACTGCTCGGCGCCGGGGGGCCGCCTGTCGGCGCGCTCGCCGTAGCCGTCGGTGTCGGTGTAGGCGACGTTGATGTCGGTGCGCAGCACATCGGGGATGTCCTGGCTGAAGGTGACCGCGCCGATGGCGCCGATGGTCGCGGCGATCGCCACCACGTGCCGGCCCGGGTGCTGGTAGCGCGCCATGACGGCCTGGGCTACCCAGATGAACCCGAAGGTGCCCGCGGCGGTCAGCAGCACCGTCAGGGTGGGTTGCAGCCGGAAAGACAGCAGGGTGGTGCCGACCAGGGTGGTCAGCATGGACAGCAGTGACCACGCGTAGACGGCCAGCACCCCGACGGCCAGCGCACCCGCGCGAGTCGATGTGCGGGCGTGCACCACCAGCCAGACGGTGCCGAGCATGCACAGCGCGCCCAGCAGGGTGAAGTCCAACATCGGGAAGGTCAGTTCGGCGCCGTCGATGGGCAGATAGTGCTGAGCGGTGCCGCTGTCGGCCGGCTCACCGCGGGCTGCGGCCAGCAGATACGGACCCCAGGTGATGAGCGCCAGCGCGCCGGCGATGACACCCATCACGGCCAGTCGCAGCAGCGGCGCGATGCTGCGCCGTGCGACGGCCAGCAGCAGCGCCATCAGGCTGACGGTGAACGCCGCGTAGCCCAGCAGCAGGGTGTAGAACAGCGCGGCGAGGCCCAGGAAGAGCCCGACGCCGACGACGGCCCCCCAGGGGGTTTTGTCGGTGCGTTTGAGCCCCGACCACGCCAGCACGAAGATCGGCGGCAGCAGCACGGTGATCACCGCGGCGTACGGTTCGGCCGAGGTGTAGGCCAGCGTCACCGCCGCGGTGGCGGTGGACACCGCGAGCGCGATCTCGAAACGCAGCATCGCCGACCACAGCACCAGGGCGATCGCGATCGCCGCGGTGATCGAGATGATGGCCCACGGTTTGAACATCTCCCAGGCGGGCATACCGGTCAGGTCGGCGAGCCGGCCGCCGATCCAGAACCAGCCGGCGGGGTAGAACGGCGGCACGCCGATATAGGTCATGTCGTGCAGCGCCGGACTGTCGGCCAGCCTGGTCAGGTACTCGGTGCGGAACTGCTGATCCACCGAGATGCCGAACAGGTACAGCCGGGTGGCGCCGAGCGGCATCGCCAGGGTGACCACCGAGAACGCCGACAGGAACACCACCGCCGAGATGCGGGCGAGCAGCGGGCGTCCGTGGCGAAACAGCGCACCGGCGGCGAAAATACCTGCCAGACAGGCGAACTGGCCGACGGTGGTGAGGGCGTGCAGCTGGTTGGACGAGTTGTAGGCGGGCCACTCGACACGGGCGATCGCCAGCAGGGCGACGACGGTCAGTAGCGCAGCGGTGGCGGCGGCAGCCACCATCTGGCCGGTGACGGCCAGCGCGCTCCGGCTCATTTCCCGGGTCGCTTCGCTCCTACCCTCCGCAACATCAGAAGGGCAGCTTGCGGAAGATCGGCCGCGGGATGTGGCGCAGCACCGACATCAACACCCGCACCTGACCGGGCGCCCACACCAGGTCCTTGCCCTTGGCCGCCGACGTGACGGCCAGCTCGGCGACGTCCTCCTTGTCGACGGTGAAGGGTGCTTCCTTGGCGCCGGTCGCCTTCCAGTGCTCCAGGGTGGTGGTGGTGCGCACCTGTCCCGGGCGGATCACCAACACGTTGACGCCGAACTCCCGCAGGGCTTCTCCGAGGCCGAGGTAGAAACCGTCCAGCCCGGCCTTGGTCGAGCCGTACACGAAGTTGGAGCGGCGCACGCGCTCACCGGCCACCGAGGACATGGCGATGATCTGCCCGAAGCCCTGGGCGCGCAGCTTCTCGCCGATCAGCACGCCGACCGACACCGCCGCGACGTAGTTGATCTGCGCGGTCAGCACCGCCTTGGCCTGGTTCTGCCACAGTTCCTCGGCGTCGCCCAGCACGCCGAAGGCCACCACGGCGACGTCGACATCGCCCTTGGCCCAAGCGGATTCGATGACGCCGGGATGGGAATCTGTGTCGAGAGCATCAAAATCGAGGTACTGGACCTCCTTGGCGCCTGCGGCCTCGAGCTGCGCGATCGCGGCGTCCTTCTTGGCCGCCCCGGGCAGGTCGGCCAGGATGATCCTGGCCTTCGCGTTGCGCAGGTATCGCTCGGCGATGGCCAGGGCGATCTCGGACGTTCCGCCCAGCAGCAGGATGGTCTGCGGGTTACCGGTGGCGTCGATCATGGAGGAGTAGAGCCTTTCTAAAGAAGTTCGAGGCGGCGGGCCATATCGGAGGCGAACACGCCGTGCGGGTCGGCCTTGCGGCGGGTGGCTATCCATTCGTCGATGCGCGGGTACATGCGGTGGAACTTCTCCGCGCTGACCCGGGAGTCCTTGGCGGTGTACACCCGGCCGCCGAATTCCATTGCACGCTCGTCGAGTTCGTTGAGGAACTCGTTGACACCGGCCTTGACGGGGAAGTCCATCGCGACGTTCCAGCCGGCCATCGGGAAGCTCAGCGGAGCCCGGTTGCCGGGGCCGAAAAGTTTGAACACATTCAGTGCCGAGTACTGCCCGCTGGTCTGGATCCAACGGATGATGGCCTTGAACTCGTCCAGCGCATCCGGTGGGACCAGGAACTGGTGCTGAGCGAAACCCTTTGGGCCGTAGGCGTTGTTCCAGCCGCTGACCAGGTCGAGCATGTGGTAGAACTGCGACAGATTCATGATCTTGCCGCTGTAGGTGCCGCCGAGGCGGTAGTAGACCTCGCCGATGGCGGTGAAGGACAGCTTGTTCATCGCGCTCACCGGGAAGATGTCGGGCACCTTCAACAGTTGCGGCGCATCGAATTTCAGCGGGTTCTTGGCCAGCTTGGCGGGCAGCTGATCCAGCTTGGCCAGACTGCCGCGGCTGACGGCGGCGCGGCCCAGCTTCGGCGGCGCGCTGATCAGGTCGAACCAGGCGCTGGAGTAGGTGAAGTTGTCCTCGCTACCGTCGGTGTGCACGGCGATCGTCTCGTCGAGATTCGCGGTGGCGATACCGTCGGCGATGAAATACGCGGTCTCGGTGCGGGTCATGGCGATCCGGGCGCGGATCACGATGCCGGTCAACCCGTTTCCACCGATCGTGGCCCAGAACAACTCGCTGTCCGCGCCGTCTGGCGTCAGCGTGCGGACTTCACCGTCGGCCATCAACAGGTCCAGCGACAGCACATGGTTACCGAAGCTGCCGGCGCTGTGGTGATTCTTGCCGTGGATGTCCGAGCCGATGGCGCCACCGACGGTCACCTGCCGGGTGCCCGGCAGCACCGGCACCCACAGGCCGAAGGGCAGCGCGGTCTTCATCAACTGGTCCAGGCTGACCCCGGCGTCCACATCGGCGATCGCGGTCTCCGAGGACAGCGAGTGGATGCGGTTCAACCGGGTCATGTCGACGACGATGCCGCCGCCGTTGCAGGCGTGGTCACCGTAGGACCGGCCCAGCCCGCGGGCCACGATGCCGCGCCGTAGGTAGGACGGACTGGACGCTGAGGCGTCGGCCACCTGCCGGACGGCGGCAGCGATCACCTCGACATCGGGGGTGGACAGCACCTGCGCCACGCTGGGCGCAGTCTGGCCGAACCCGGTGAGGGATCGGGGTGTGAGGGGAAGGTCGGTAGACATATCAGTGGCAGACGATACCGGTCGGGCTACCGGAGCAGACTCACCTCAGCCGGAATATCACGGCCCGCTGCACCACGAAGTTGATCACCGTCGCAGTGCCCTGCGCGATGATGAACGCGACGGGGACCTGCCACGACTCTCCGGCGAACTGCAGGTAGAACAGGTAATTGATGCCGACCTGGACGGCGTAGGTGAGCGCGTAGAGTGCCATCACCGCGAGGAAGCGGGCCCTGCTGGGCGCGGCCTGGAAGGTCCAGCGCCGGTTGATCAGGTACGCGGTGGTGGTGCCCGCGATGAAGCTGAGCGTTTTGGCCACGTTGACGTGCAACCCCAGCTTCAGGAACAGCACGTACAGCCCGAAGTCGACGATCGCCGACAGGCCGCCGGTGACGATGAAACGCGCCGCCTGGGTTTTGAGGCTCAGGGGAGCGTTATCCGGGGTGTCGGCCACGCGGGCAGCATACGGGGCGAGAATGGGCGCGTGACCGATCTGCTCCACGAGTGGCGTGCGCTCCTGACACGCCACAGCGCGTCGCCGGATACCGCCGCCGTGGGTGCCGCGCTGTTGGCCCGCTGGTCCGAACCGCACCGCCGCTACCACGATGTGGTTCATCTGCAAGGTGTCCTGGACGCCGTGGATGACCTGGCCGGATTCGCCGATGATCCCGATGCGGTGCGGTTGGCGGCCTGGTATCACGACGCGGTCTATGCCGGCTCGCCAGATGATGAGGAGAACAGCGCCCTGTTGGCCGAGTCGGATCTGAGCGCCCTGGGGCTGCCCTCCGAGCTGGTGGCCGAGGTGGCCCGGTTGGTGCGGCTGACCGTCCAGCACGATCCGGCGCCCGCCGACCGCAACGGGCAGGTGCTCTCGGATGCGGATCTGGCGGTGCTGGCGCTGGCACCCGACGAGTACCGCAGCAACACCGCGAAGGTGCGAGCCGAGTACGGGCACGTCTCCGATGACGACTTCCGGGCCGGGCGTGCCCGCATCATCGAGTCGCTGCTGGCGGCCCCCGCGCTGTATCGCACACCGGACGGCCGGCGACTGTGGGAGGACGCGGCCCGGCGCAACCTGACGTCGGAACTGCGCACCCTCAGTGAGTGAGACCGTCCAGAACCCGGCACAACGCGTCGACCGCCGCCCCGAACCCGTGATCGGCCGGGGTGCCGAAGCTGACCACCACACCGTCGGCGCTGGGTATCTCGGGGCCGGCATCGGGATGGCGCAGCAGCCGTAGCCCGGACAACGCGATACCCGCGTCACCGGCGCGCCGCATCACCTCGGCCTCAGAGCCCTCCGGCAGCGTCAACTGCAGATGCAGGCCCGCCGACAGCCCGCGGATACCGACATCGTAGGGCTCAAGCGCCTGGGCCAGCACGTCGCGGCGGCGCCGGTAAGTGGCGCGCATCCGGCGAATGTGCTTGTCGTAGGCGCCCTTTGCGATGAAGTCGGCCATGGTGAGCTGCAGCAGGGCGTTGACGTAGAACTGCTGGCCGCCCAGCGCCGCGACCACCCGGTCGACCAGGGCCGCGGGCAACACCATCCAGCCCAGCCGCAGCACCGGGGACAGGCTCTTGCTGGCCGACCCCAGGTAGACCACCCGATCGGGGTCGAGCCCCTGCACCGAACCGATGGGCTGGCGGTCGTAGCGGAACTCGCCGTCGTAATCGTCCTCGAGCAGGTAACCGTCGGTGCGATGCGCCCAGTCCAGCACGGCTTTGCGCCGGCCCGGATGCAAGGGGACGCCGTGCGGGAAGTGATGCGCCGGGGTGAGCAGTGCCGCGGTGGGCTTGGTGCCGTCCACGCCGGTGCGGTCCAGGTCGGCGATCACCGCCCCGTCGTCGTCGACGCCGATGGGAACGCTGTGCACCCCCATCGTCTGCAGCGCCTCCCGGAACAGGTACAGGCCGTAGGCCTCGACCGCGATGGGGCCGCCCAGCACCCGGGCCAGGATCTCGACGGCGTGCCGGGTGCCCGCGCAGACCACGATCTCGTCCGGGGTGGTGCGCACACCACGGACCCGCCCGAGGTACTCGGTGAGAGCGACACGTAATTCGATGCGGCCCAAGGGGTCACCCATTCTCAGGGCCTCGGTGGGGGCGGTGGTCAGCGCGCGCTTGGTCGATGCCAGCCAGGCGCTGCGGGGGAACTGGGAGACATCGGGGGAGCCCGGCATCAGGTTGTGGGTCGGGGTGCCTGCGACACCGCGGGGCCGCGGTGGCAGTGGGTTGGCCCGGGAGTTGACCACCCAGGTGCCCGCGCCCTGGCGCGATGCCAGCCAGCCCTCGGCGACCAGATCGGCGTAGGCCTCCGCGACGGTGTTGCGGGCCAACCCGAGGTCGGCGGCCAGGCTGCGCGACGGCGGCAACATGGCTTCGGGGGCCAGGCGCCCGGATCGGATGGTGGCGCGCAGGGCCTCGACCAGTGCATCCCGTGCGCCACGCGAGCCGGGGGTGATGGCGCGCCGCAGTTCCAGATGCAAGTCCCGGGAGCCGGAATTGGCCCATGAAGTCACGTCATAATTGAACCATGTGGGCGGGTCTTTTCGGGCTAGCGTGGTGATCATGACGCAGACATTGGAGAACCCCACCGCACTCGACCGCCTGAACATCTACAAGGTGTCCCCGGAGCTCTACGACGCCATGATGAAGCTGTCGACCGCGTCGGCCAAGGACATCGACCCGACCATCGGAGAACTTGTCAAGATCCGTGCCTCGCAGATCAATCACTGCGCGTTCTGCCTGGACATGCACGTCGCGGATGCGCGCAAGCAGGGTGAGACCGAGCAGCGGCTGGCTCTCGTCGCGGCGTGGGAGGAGGCCGGCAACCTGTTCACCGAACAGGAGCGCGCTGCCCTGGAGCTCACCGAGGCCATCACCGAGCTGCACCACGGGCACGTCCCCGATGAGGTCTACGCCAAGGCCGCCGCGGTGTTCAGTGAGAAGGAACTCGCCCAGGTGATCGCGATGGCCGTCACCATCAATGCATGGAACCGGTTCAACGTCGCCACCCGGATGCCGGCACCCCGTCGCTAGTCACCAAACTCCACCCACCGGGCACCGACCCGCAGGCGCTGCGTGAGCGTCTGCGGGTCGCCGTGCGTTGTCCGGAGTTGTTGTCCCCGGTGAGCACGGAGCCCGAGGCGGTGGGCGATCAGTGGCTGACCCGGTGGCCGAGAATCGAGATGGTCGCGCAGGACCCCGCCGTTCTGCCGTGGACGCAGGCGGGTGCGCTGCTCGCTCGGCTGCACCGGGAACCGTTGGGGGACTTTCTGGTTCCGCACGGTGGGCCCGCGCGGTTGACCCGAGCGCTGGTCCGGCTCGACACGGACCCGGTCGCGGACGTCATCCGCCGCGCCGCGGACCGGCTGGAGTTCCCCGCCGGGCAGATACGCCTGGCGCACGGCGACTTTCATCTCGGGCAGCTCGGCAGCGACGGGCAGCAGTGGCTGCTCCTCGATATCGACGATCTCGGCGTCGGGGATGCGCGCTGGGACCTGGCGCGGCCGGCAGGATTCTGGGCCGCCGGCATGGTGCCGGATGCCGATTGGCACGCCTTCCTGCGCGGGTACCGCGAGGCCGACGGGCCGGCGCTGCCCGAGGGTGATCCGTGKCCCGCCCTGGATTCTTTCGCCCGCGCGGCCGTGATCACCGCTGCGGCCAATCATCCCGACGATGAGCTGCTGGTTGCGGCCTGCGCGAGGATGGGCTGACCGGCATCGGAACAGAATTGTTCGAGGGCTCGAACTTTCGCTGTGGGGAACCGAAAACTATTGATACGTAACGTCTTTCAACAGCGCAGGGTTTGCGATACCGCTTGTGCTGTGTCAAGCTTGCAGTGCGAAGGGGAGTAGCCCCAAATCGGTTGATCGACATACTGGCCCAGCGGTAGCCCGCGAAGCCCGGTCACCGAACCGGCAGCTGTGCCGGTGGGCGAGACCTTCGGCCGTAGTAGACCGTATGGTTTCTGGCCGGAGGCATCTAGTGAACTCCGCCGGAAACCACCGATCGAGGGGTTGTCCGTGATCTCCGCGCTCCTGTTGAGCTTCGCAGTCATCTTCGTCGCCGAGCTGGGTGACAAGACCCAGCTCGTGGCGATGACGTTCGCGCTGCGCTACCGCTGGTGGGTGGTGCTGGGTGCGATCACCGTCGCGACCACGCTGGTCCACGTGCTCTCGGTCGCCATCGGCCATTACCTGGGCGCGGCGCTGCCGGGACATCTGCTCGGCATCATCGCCGGCGCGATGTTCGTGTTCTTCGGGCTGTGGACGCTGCGCGGCGACAGCCTCAGCGATGAAGAGAAGAGCCGGGTCCAGCGCGCCTCCGGCATCGCGTTCTTCGTGGTCACCTCGGCGTTCTTCCTGGCGGAGCTGGGCGACAAGACCATGCTCGCCACCATCACGCTGGCCGCCGACAACAACTGGCTGGGCGTCTGGATCGGATCGACGCTGGGCATGGTCGTCGCCGACGGGCTGGCGATCATCGTGGGCGCCGTCGCCGGCAAGCACCTTCCGGAGCGGCTCATCCAGATCGGCGCGGCGGCGTTGTTCCTGCTGTTCGGCGTCTTCATGCTGCTGGAGAACATCGTCGCGAGCGCGCCCTTCTGGGTGATCGCGCTGGCCACCGCCGCCATCCTGGGGCTCGTCGCGCTCGGTCTGCGCGCCCTCCCCCTGCGGTACCGCCCCGCGGTGCTGAAGCCGGTGCCTGCCGACCCCGAGCCCGCGGTGTCGCAGCCCTAGCTGGAGAAGAACAGCCGCCCGAAGCCCTGTTTGCGGTAGTGCTTGTTACCGCGATGACCCCAGCCGGGGCCCTGTCCGTAGCTCGAGCCATAGCCCGAGCCGTAGTCCTGCCCGTAGCCCTGCTGAGGTGGCGCCTGCTGCGGGGCCGCCTGCATGAACCGGTTCTCCATCTGGGTCAATGATTCCAGCTCGCCGAAGTCCAGGAAGATCCCGCGGCAGGAGTCGCACTGTTCCAGGTGGATGCCGTTGCGTTCATAGGTCTTCATCACCCCGGCGCACTTGGGACACAGCAGGGTGTTGCCCACACCGCCGGGGAACGGGTTGGCGGGCTTGGGCGGCTCATATGGCGGGATGCTCATATGCGCACAACGCATGAACCGCCGCTGAAGTGCCGCGGACCTCAGAACGGCGGCGGGTCGGCCTCGATGTCGGCCCGATTCAAGGCCCGCTCGTACGCTATCCGGTAGGCAAGGTTCTGTGCCCGGGTGCGCTTGCGGGTGGGCATCGCCAGCCCACGTAGTGGGTGCCGCGGTGGGGGCGGCGGGTGCGTGAGCGTCGCGGACGGCGTACTCAGCTGCGGGAAGAACGGCGCACCGCCCGGCGTGGTGGTGTAGGTCCGGCCGTTGGGTGCGGTGAAGGTGATGGTGCCGTCGGGCTCCTGGCGATCCGACCAGCCGTTGCAGAACGTCTTCACCAGATGATGGATCCGGCAATAGAGCTTGGTGTTCGACGGGTGGGTCACCCCGTAGGGCCACGCCACCGTGTGGTCGATGTCGCAGCGCCCGATCGGGACGTTGCAGCCGGGCCAGCGGCAGGTCAGATCGCGGCAGCGTACGAAGTCGGTCAGTTTCTTCGACGGGTGATAGCCGGGTTCGGATCCCAGCTCATCCGCATCGGGCACGGGCCGGACTTCAGCGTGCGGCAACATCTCCTGCACCTGTTCGGAGGCGACCACGCCGTACCCGGGTAGCACTGCGGGGCGGTCGGATTCACCGGTGACGGTGCCCTGTTCGGCGAGGACGTGGATGACGATGTGGCCCTTGGGCGTTTCGTTGCCGGCGGCCGGGCAGTTGTCGTCGGCGCACAGGCACGGGATGCTCGTGGCGCCGAGTGTCAGTGCCTCGACGGAGTCGGCGCGCCGCTCGTCGAAGGTACGCGGGTCATCCGGGCAGACGGTGCGCGCCAAGGCATCGAGGCCCTGATCGAAGACCGCACCCTTGGCGGCATCGACGCGGCCGTGGATCTCGACCATGCCGTCGCCGATCGGTTCGACAGTGATCCCACGCTGCTGCCGCGCCTGCCGTGCCCGCCGTACGGCCTCGGGGTCCACGTCGACGATCATCCAGTCGACCAGCTCGGCGATCCGCTCATCGGACAACGCATTCCACGAGGGTGCCGCCTCGGCCAATTGCGTGTCGATGACCGCCATGACGTCGGGGTCGGTGATCAGCGCGGTGCGGTGCAGGATGACCCGCAGGACGCGAAGGTCCACGGTGCCGGTGGCGAAGTTGTCGGCGAATCTCGGCAGCCGGGTGAGCAGGTCGCGACCCTGGGTGATCAGGGTGCAGGCCCGGCCGCGGCTGATCCCGAGCTCGGCACCCAGCTCGGCGGCGGCCAGTTCCCAGTCATCGACGATGAGGTCCTCGAACGCGTGACCCAGCTCGGCCATCCTGGCCAGCGCGAACCGGCCGGCCTCGATCAACTTGAGGGCAACGGCCATCCGCTCGGCGCGCAGCTGATCGCGCGCACCATCGAGGTGAGCAGTAGTACCCCGACCTTCGAACATATGTGCGATTCTACGTCGACCCCCCGACACGTGAATCGAAGAATGTCTGCAGAGCCGCGGCGAACTGATCGGGCACCGTCGCGGTGGCGAAATGCGACTCGTCGGGCCACACCACGCGCTCGGCATGCGGTAGCGCGGCAGCCAGGAGGTCCATGCCCTCCGGAAGTGGTGACCAACTCTGCCCGCCCTGCATCAGCAGGACCGGCACACCGATCGTCGACCATCGTTCGGTATCGGTATCGGCGTCGTCGCCGGCCATCGCCTCCAGATCGGCGAGTGCCGCCATCGCCGCCACCGGGTCGTCCGGAATCGACGGCCCGTCTGCCAGTAAGTCGGCCGGCATCCGGGCGGCCTCACGCAGGAACAGTTCGAGCGCGTCCGCGTATCGCACTGTGGTGAAGAGCCTTTGGTACTGCTCGATCACCGGCACCAGATGCGGACCCGCCTGCAGCAACGGCGGCTCGAACAGTGCCAGCGACGCAATGCGGTCCGCGTCGGCCCGTGCGGCGTGTAGCGCGACCGTCGCCCCGTAGGAGCCGCCCACCACATGAGCCCGCCCGACGGCTTCGAGCACCGTCTGCAGATCGCCGGCCTCGGCGGCAAAGCTGTTGGGCGCCGGACCGACCCCACTGGGCTGGTGATTGCGCCGCGAGTACCGCACCACTTGATAACCCGTCAGGCGTGCGCCGATGTCGGCCCACGAGTTCAGGTCGCCGTTGGAGCCGTGCACGAACACGACCGGAGGGCCGGAGCCCGTCACCTCGGCGACGAGTCCGGTGCCGTCCGGTGCTGCCAGTTGGATGCCCACCAGGGGCACGTTAAGCGATGGCGTCCCGGATCGACTGCCGGGCCACCGAGATGCGGGCTTCGATCGCGTCGCGCAGTTCCACCGCGGTGGCGTTGAACTCACTCCACTCGCGATCGATGGCGTCGCGGACATCGCCGCGGCGGCTGGCGGTGGTGGCGACCGTGAACGCCCCGTCCGCGGCGGAGGACGCCAGCTCGCCCTGTGCGCGAACCAGCGCGCCGGCCACCTCGGCAGCCCCGACGATCACGGCATTCGGCAACACCGCCTGCTGACCGACGTAATCACCGACGGCGGTGCGGATCTGGCTACCCGCTGCGGCGACGGAATCCTGGACGGCCTCGCTGGTCTCACCCAGTGCGGCAGGAAGGGTGGCGCCGCTGCGGACCGCGGCGATCACCCTGGCCGGGGACTCCACGACCGCGACGCCCGCCTCGGTGGTGGCACTGAACAGCTCCTCGCTCAGGCGCTGGCCGGCGCCCAGTTGCCGTTCCAGTGCCTCGCGCACGACGAGTGCGCGACGGCGGAGGTCGGCCTCCCGTTCGGCGGATTCGTCGACCGCCGGGACGATCTCGGCGTCGATGAAACTGTCGGGGGCGGGCGCGGTGGTGTTCGCGGTGTTCTCAGGGGTGACGGTGTCGGTCATGAAAGGCCATTGAACGCGCCGCATCCGACTCCCCGGTGGCGTTCAGGTGACCACCGGGTGACGCCGGCCGCTACACCCAGTACGCCACGCGCGCTCGGTACTGACGCATGGCGAACGCGGCGGCGATCCAGCCGAGCGCCGTGCAGACCAGGACGACGATCCAGTGCCGCAGTTCCTGATCGGCGCCCAGCAGCGGCGCCCGGACGATGTCGACATAGTGCAGCAGCGGGTTGAACTCGATGATCTTCGCCCAGCCGCCGGCGCCCTGATCGCGCAGCGTCTGGTCGTTCCAGATGATCGGGGTCATGTAGAACAGCAGCTGCACCAGGCTGAACAGCAGCGGGCTGATATCGCGGTACCGGGTGGCCAGAATGCCGAAAACCAGTGCGACCCAGACACAATTGAGYACGATCAGGAACAGTGCCGGGATGAAGGCCAGATCGGTCCACTTCCATGGCTGCGGGAAGATGATGGCGATCACCACGAAGATGATGATGTTGTGCGCGAACAGCAACACCTGCCGCCACACCAATCGGTACACGTGCACGCTCAACGGGGTGGGCAGCTGTTTGATCAGACCCTCGTTGGCGACGAAGACGTCCGCGCCCTCGATGATGGCGGCGTTGATCAGGTTCCAGATGATCAGCCCGAGCGTGACGTAGGGCAGGTGCTCGGAGAGCTCCAGCTTGAACAGCTTGGAGTACAGACCGCCCAGCGCGACCGCCATGGTGCCGGTGGCGATGGTGATCCAGATGGGGCCGAGCACCGAGCGGCGGTACCGCTGCTTGATGTCCTGCCAGCCCAGGTGCAGCCACAGCTCGCGCTTGCCGAACCCGGCCGTCAGGTCGCCCCAGGCGCGGGTGAAGGACTTGGAGTTGGCCGCCGCGTCAACGAACGTCATCTGTTTCCCCCGTCGCTTGGCTCGCCCTGGGGGGGCGCCCCGAACCTTTCGAACTTCTCCTGCCGGCCCAACCGCCGCAGCCGCAGCCACTCACGCAGCCCGGCCGGGTCGCGGCGGGTGACCAGGAAGAACCAGCCGAAGCGCACCCATTCCTGGGGGACCAGCCGGCGTAAGCCGCGCTGCGCCTGCAGGTATCCGCGGTTGCGGTAGGTGAAGAAGCGTTTCGCCGCGTCATCGGGGTACTGGGTGTGCATACGCCCGCCGAGGATCGGCTTGAACTCGTCGGCGCCGTGCGGATGCAGGTAGGCCGCGTCCAGGCAGGTGCCGAACGGCAGCCCGGACTGCACCAGGCGACGGTGCACATCGGTCTCGTCACCGCGGATGAACAGGCGAAGGTCGGGCACACCGACCGATTCCAGTGCGGCAGCGGTGAACAGCGCACCGTTGAACAGCGACGCGATCCCGGGCAGCAGGTCATCGGAGCCGTCGACCTTCAACTCCGCGACGTGCCGGCGCCATGCGATGCCGCGCCGCAGCGGGAACGCCAGGCGTGTCGGGTCATCGAGATCGCACACCATCGGCGACACCTCGGCCAGCGAATGCTTCGCCGCGCACGCCAGCAGCGTCTGCAACACCGACGAGTCGGCGGGGCGGCCGTCGTCGTCGGCCAGCCACACCCAGTCCGCGCCGAGCGCCAGGGCATGCAACATGCCGAGCGCGAAACCGCCCGCGCCGCCCAGGTTTCGGCGCGACCCCAGATAGGTCGACGGCACCGGCTGGGATGCCACCAGTTCGCGCACCCGTGGATCGTCGTCGTTGTCGACCACGATGAGGTGCTCGGGCGGGCGGGTCTGGGTGCTCACCGCCTGCAGGGACACCGCGAGTGCCTCGACCCGGCGGTGGGTGACGATCACCGCGATCACCGATTCAGGCGTCATCACGAGCATTCTCGGCGAGCACCTCGCGCACATGCCGGGCCGCATCCGGGCCCTCGTAGGCGCCGACGACCTCTTCGATACCGCCGGTCATCTTGATGGTGCCGTGATCGACCCACATCGCGGTCTTGCACAGCTGGGCCAGGAACTCGTTGGAATGGCTGGCGAACACCAGGATTCCGGATCTGGCCACCAGGCTCTGCAGCCGGGTGCGGGCCTTCTTCATGAACTCCGCGTCGACCGCACCGATACCCTCGTCGAGCAGCAGGATCTCCGGGTCGATGCTGGTGACCACGCCCATCGCCAGCCGAACCCGCATACCGGTGGAGTAGGTGCGCAGCGGCATGGACAGGTAGTCGCCCAGTTCGGTGAAGTCGGCGATCTCATCCACCTTGGCCATCATCTGCTTGCGGGTCTGACCCAGGAACAGTCCGCGGATGATGATGTTCTCGAACCCGGAGATCTCCGGGTCCATGCCGACACCGAGGTCGAACACCGGCGCCACCCTGCCCCGTACCGTGGCCGATCCGCGGGTGGGCTCATAGATTCCCGACAGCAGCCGCAGCAGTGTCGACTTTCCCGCGCCGTTGTGGCCCACGAGACCGACCCGGTCGCCCATCTGCAGCGACATGGTGATGTCACGCAGCGCCTCGATGACGACCACGTTGGATTCGTTGCGGCCGATGGTGCCGCCGGCCTTGCCGAGAAACGCCTTCTTCAGCGACCGCGACTTGGCATCGAAGATCGGGAACTCCACCCATGCGTTCTCGGTGGAGATGAACGGACTGTTCGACACGGGCGGCTACAGGTACTGCCCGGTGCCCGGGTGTCCCGGCCCGCGTTGTCCCGGAGCGGCCCCGGGAGGCAACTGACGCATCTGTTCCAGCTGGGCGCGGGCGGCCATCTGCTGCGCGAACAGCGCGGTCTGGATGCCGTGGAACAGTCCTTCGAGCCAGCCGACCAGCTGGGCCTGGGCGATGCGCAGCTCACCGTCGGTGGGCACGGCGTCATCGCTGAAGGGCAGGGTCAGCCGTTCCAGTTCCTCGCGCAGTTCCGGGGCCAGCCCGTCCTCGAGCTCGCGGATGCTGCTGCGGTGGATGGTGGCCAGCTTGCTGCGGCTCGCTTCGTCCAGCGGAGCCGCGCGCACCTCTTCCAGCAACTGCTTGATCATCGTGCCGATCCGCATCACCTTGGCGGGCTGCTCGACCAGGCCGGTCAAACCCCCGTCGTCATCCGCTGCGGCCTCGGCCGGATCGCCGGTGAGGATCTCGACGTTGTCGTCATCGTCAGGGTGGGTCATTGCTGTCCTGTCGTCTGATCTGGTCGGGTTGGTCACCGCGCCACTCATATATGCGGGACGCACCGTTGTCATAGATTTTCGTCCACGACCGTGAGCTGTCTAGCGACACTAGTCCGTCCGGCATGACGAACCCGCGGACCACCGGTGTGCTGGTGATGACATAGCGGATGTTCAGGGCGTGGACGGCCGCGGCGACGCGGGGGTCGGTGTCGGCGTCGTCGGCGTAGGCCCAGAACACGAAGCGATGCTCACCCGGGCCCTGCTGCACCGGATAGTCGTAGTGCGTCCACAGCGGGTGCAGCCCGGCCACCGCGTACATCCAGGCGGTGCCGTCGGTGTTGGCGTTGCCGATCAAGGTGTCGCGAGCCCCGGGTAACGACGCCAGGTAGGCAAAGCCCTCCAGGTCCTTCTCGCCGATCATCACGTTGTCGTACTTCTCGCCGAGCAGATAGCGGTGCCGCGGAAAGTAGTGCCAGGCCAGCCCCAGCACGGATGCGGCGAGCAGCACCGCGGCCAGGACCCGGCGGCTCCTGACCAGCGCCAGCACCAGCGCGGCCAGCGCGATACCGGCCATCGGGGTGTAGATCAGCGTCACCACCGCCGACAACCGGCGCGGGTCGCTGTAGAACAGGTCGCTGAATTTCCCGGTGACGAATCCGAGCGGTCCGCCGAACGGTGCGTCCGAGTGCACGATCGAGACGATCAGCAACGCCCACACGGCCAGCGGCCACCAGATCCGCCGGATTGCCAGCAGCAGCCCGCCGGCGGCGGCCAGGGCGATCAGGATGTTCTGGATCGGATAGTCGTTGAGGTGCCGGGTGTGCTGGACGATCGCGACGAACAGGGCCCGCTTGCGTCCCAGATGGTCGACGAAGGCGTGCCCGGCGATGATGTCGGCCTGACCCAGCACGCAGAGGAACTGGGGGAGCAGCACCAGCACCGCGGGCACCGCGATCCCGAGCAGGCTGAGGAAATCGGCGCGGCGCCCGTGCACCGGTGTGCGTAGGGCGGCCAGCAGCCACCACGCGGCGACGAACGCCACCACCACGACGCCGCCGGTGAGGTGCACCGAGAACACTCCGACCAGGGCCAGCACTGCCAGCGGGATCCGTTCGCGGTGCCGCACCGCGGAGATCGCCAGGACGGCGGTCGGCCCGGCGAGACCGTAGGCGACCAGATTGGGCATGGCCGCGACGTCGAACTCGACGTAGGGGACCGCGGTGAACGAGGCCGCCAGCGCCGCGGCGGTGCCGGCGGCGGCCGCGGCCTGCCAGCGGGTACCCGCTGAAATGATTCCCCGGTCGCTGCGCGCCAGCCCGCCGGTACCGACCATCTGCCAGGTCAGCGTCGCCGCACTCACCGGGAAGAGCCAGATCGCGGCGGTCAGTGCGCCGACGGTGTACGCGGTGGTGGCGGCCGCGCCGGTGAGCTGGCTGTACACCGCGGCCAGCGCGTGGAACGCCGACGGGTAGTACAGATCGGCGTGCGTCTCGACGTTGCGCAACTCACCCATGTGGGTGGGTGAGGCCTGGCCGGTCTCCAGGATCCAGCGGATGGTGTTGGCGTGCCAGACGGAGTCCCAGTTGCTCGGGATCGACTCCCAGTCGGCCGGCCTGAGCAAGGCCGCCAGTCCGATCAGCGCAGCCCCGATCAGCACGCCCGCGGCGACCGTCAGCATGGGTCCGTCGACCCCGCCCCGCCGGCCGCGGGGCCGCGGTTCGGGCTCGGTGAGCCGGTTCGCGGCGAGCCGCACCGCCGCCGCGGCGCCGAGCACGATTGCCAGCGCGCCGAGTGCCGACCAGCCGTTCCACGGGATGCCGAGCGCGCCGAACGGCACGATCGCAAGTGCCACAACGCCGTATGTCAGCACGGGCCCGACAGCAACGGCGACCGGCACGTTGAGCCCGGTGGTACGAGCGACCATTGCTCCGGGGCACACCAACAGCAACAGGGCTATTAGCACCCCGAACGACAAGCCCACTGCATTAGTATGGCTGCCGATGTGATCGAGGCCCCTACCGTGCGGTGCGGCCGGATCCTTTAACCCAATGTGTGTTCGTCTGTGCGTTTCACGGACGTTCTAAGGTGGCTGACATGGCGTACGACGTTGCCCGGGTGCGGGGGCTGCACCCGTCGCTGGGCGACGGCTGGGTGCACCTCGACGCGCAGAACGGGATGCTGCTGCCGGATTCGGTGGCCACCACCGTGTCGACCGCGTTCCGTGGCTCCAAGCCGATCGCCACGGGTCCGCATCCGTCGGCCCGGCGCAGTGCCACGGTGCTGGCCGCCGCGCGGCAGGCCGTCGCCGATTTCGTGGGGGCCGATCCGCAGGGGGTGGTGCTCGGCGCCGACCGGGCGGTGCTGCTGACCTCCCTGGCCGACGCCGCGTCGGTGCGGGTGGGGCTGGGCTACGAGATCGTGCTGTCCCGGTTGGACGACGAGGCGAACATCGCGCCGTGGCTGCGGGCCGCGAACCGGTACGGCGCCAAGGTCAAGTGGGCCGAGGTCGACATCGAGACCGGTGAACTGCCGCCCTGGCAGTGGGAGGGCCTGATCACGGCACCGACCCGCCTGGTGGCCATCACGTCGGCGTCGGCGACCCTGGGCACCATCACCGACCTGACGCCGGTGACCAAGCTGGTGCACGAGAACAGCGGCCTGGTGATCGTGGATCACTCCGCTGCGGCGCCCTACCGGATGATCGACATCGACGACATCGACGCCGATGTGGTGGCGCTGAACGCGGTGGCGTGGGGCGGCCCGCCGATCGGCGCGCTGGTGTTCCGTGACCCGGCCGTCATCGATCAATTCAGCTCGGTGTCCCTGGATCCGCACGCCACCGGCCCGGCGCGGCTGGAGACCGGCATCCACCAGTACGGTCTGCTCGGCGGTGTGGTGGCCAGCATCGAGTACCTCGCCAACCTGGACGAGGCGGCCTCCGGGACACGCCGGGAGCGGCTGTCGGTTTCCATGGAATCGGCTGCGCTGTACCTGGATCGGCTTTTCAACTACCTGCTGTCATCGCTGCGCTCGCTGCCGCTGGTGATGGTGCTGGGCAGCCCCGCCGAACGCATCCCGGTGCTGAGCCTGGCCGTCGATGGTGTGCCCGCCGAGCGGGTGATCCAGCGGCTGGCCGACAACGGGGTCCTGGTGGGCAGCAGTGAACACTCGCGCGTACTGGATGCTCTCGGCGTCAACGACATCGGTGGTGCGGTGACCATCGGTTTGTCGCACTACACGACCGCGGCCGAGGTCGACCAGCTGGTACGAGTGCTGGCCTCACTCGGCTGATCAACCGATTCGCAGCAGCACCTTGCCGGTGACCTCACCGGCGTTCAACAGCCGGTGCGCCTCGGCGGCCTCCTGCACGGGCAGTTCCGCTCCGATGATCGGGCGCACCCTGCCCGCCGCGATCAGCGGCCACACGTTGGCGGTCACCTGTTCCACGATCGCGCCCTTGCCGTCCGGGCCGTCGACCGGTCGTGACCGCAACGCGGTCGCCATGACCCCGGCGCGTTTGCCGAGCAACTTGGCGATGTTCAGTTCGGCTTTGATCCCGCCCTGCATCCCGATGATCACCAGACGTCCGCCGTCGGCCAGTGCGTCGATGTTCCGGTCCAGGTACTTGGCGCCCATGATGTCGAAGATGACGTCGGCGCCGCCGGCCTCGCGGATCCGTTCGGCGAAGTCCTCGTCGCGGTAGTTGATCAGGATCTCGGCACCCAGCTCCGAGCAGACGGCCAGCTTCTCGGCCGAACCTGCCGTCACGGCGACCCGGGTACCGAGTTCGCGGGCCAGCTGGATGGCGTGGGTGCCGATTCCGCTGGCTCCGCCGTGCACGAGCAGCAGCCCGCCGGGCCGCAGCCGCGCGGTCATCATCAGGTTGGACCAGACCGTGCACGCCACCTCGGGCAGCGCCGCGGCCTCGACGAGTTCGACGCTGTCGGGCACCGGCAGCAACTGTGCGGCGGGCACCGCGACGTACTCGGCGTATCCGCCGCCCGCCAGCAAAGCGCACACCGATTGGCCCACCGACCAGCCAGTGACACCGGGTCCGATCTCGGCGATGGTCCCCGAGACCTCCAGACCGAGGATGTCGCTGGCGCCCGGCGGAGGCGGATAGCTACCTCCGGCTTGGAGCAGATCGGCGCGATTCACGCCCGCTGCGGCGACCTTGATCACCACTTCACCCGCGTGAGCTGCGACGTCGGGAACTTCTTGCCATGTCATACGTTCGGTTGAAACCGCAACTATGGCCCACATTGGACCTACGCTACTACCCGTTTCAGCCGTACGATTGCGCGATGGAAGCGATTATTGGGGGGCGAACGGCAAGCACCATGCCGGGGCTGGATATCGCTGAGCAGAAATCTTGGCAAAATTTTCTGGACTCGGCGCTGCGCATCTATGCAACATTGAACCGGTCACTGGTCGATGCTCACGGACTCGCGCTCAACGATGTGCGGTTGCTCGACATCCTGGACAGCTCCGACAACGGATCTGCACGCATGGGCGACCTGGCCGAAGGGCTGATGTCGTTGCCCAGCCGGGTGACCCGCCAGATCCACCGGCTGGAGAAGCTGAACCTGGTGACCCGGGTCGCCAGCCCGGATGACCGCCGCGGCGTGCTGGCCACGATCACCGACGAGGGCCGCGCCCTGCTGGCCGAGGCGATGCAGACCTACAGCGCCGGCGTGCGCAACCACTACCTGGGCCGGCTGTCCCGTTCGCAGATCACCGCGACGGGGGAGAACTGCCGCCGGATCAGCGCCGGATTGCAGGCCGACGGACGGCCCGCGAAACTCGGACGGGTATAGACCGCTTAGGCTTGTCCACGGTGGCGTGGCAGAGCGGCCTAATGCACTCGCCTTGAAAGCGAGAGTCGGCTAACACCGACCGGGGGTTCAAATCCCTCCGCCACCGCCAAGAACTGTTTGCTCGATCTCGGCGAATCCGGGCTGCCTCGTTGTGGGCCAGGCCGAGCAGGAGGGCCGTTCGGGCCTCTCCTTGCGGCGGCGTCGAGCACGTA
Source organism: Mycobacterium sp. P4_H6 (assembly GCF_056400845.1). Taxonomy (NCBI): domain Bacteria; kingdom Bacillati; phylum Actinomycetota; class Actinomycetes; order Mycobacteriales; family Mycobacteriaceae; genus Mycobacterium; species Mycobacterium sp. P4_H6. Next base: position 26,816 of record NZ_JBFUKN010000073.1, read on the forward strand.
GGCGAAGCCGGTGTCTGTGTCGCTGTAGTCGAATGGCGGCGACGCCACCATTCCTCGGTCCAGTGCCCGACCGGCCTCATTCGGTGTCCCACGGGTCCGCCAGCAAATTCCGGTGTGGCCGCGCGGCGCCTTGGCTCAGCGAGGTCTGTCCGAGGCGGCGGAAGTTCCTGCGCACGTAGGGAATCGAGTGGGCGACCCTGAGGTGGCGGATGGTCCGGCGACTATCGGGACGCGTTTGCTTGCTGACAGGGGGTTCGTCGAGGTGAGTGCGTCGCGGTCCGCACAGCAACTTTGCTTGAAGGGAAATGCCAGTATCAGTGCGATTATTCGCGCACGGCAGCAAACATATTTGTGCTTATATGAGCTTCTCATCTAACCGAAGGGGGAGCGGTGGACGCTCAGGGCAATGTGCAGGCACGGATGGCACCGATGGTGGCGGTGACCGGTGCGGTGGTGATCGCCGCCGCGGCCGCGGTGAGCGCACCACCGGTGCAGCGGGCCGCGGAGAACGTCGCGCCTGCTGTCGTGCACGAGGTGAAGTCACTGCCGGTGCAGCTGATGGCCTACAACCCGTTCGTTCCCTACGCTCAGCCGGTCGGCGTGGTCGGGTACGCGCTGACGACGGTGTTCGCGACCCAGACCGCACTCTTGCTGCCGACCTTCGACGGGGCGACACAGGCTCTCACGGAGGCCGGTTTCGACCCGCGGTGGGCGAAGCAGCCTCAGCTGATCGCCCGGAGCCTGGTGCTGCCGATCGCCGTGGCCGTGCAGACCGCGCTGGTGGGCGGGCTGGAGGGAACCTACGTCTACGGCAAGTTCACCCCGGCCGAGGCGCTGAGCTTCTTCGTGGATGCGGTGAAGACCGCCATCGAGGGATTTGTCACCGCCGAGAAGGCACTGTTCGGCCAGTCGACGTTGGCCGCCAAGGTATCTGGGGCCACGGCCGCTGCGCCGGAGGTGTCGTCGACCGAGCTCCCGGATGCGGCATCGGTGGTGACGTTGTCGACTGCGCAGGCAGACTCTTCGGCGGCAACGGGGCTCAAGCACCCGACCGCTGACACGACGAAGCACGACGACGAGCAAGCCCAGACCGGCACGCCGGAGATCACCGGCGAGACCACTGCCCTCGACACCGCCGACGTGGTGACGTCCGTGCCGAAGAAACCCACGTTCAAGCTCCCGACACTGAAGCTGCCGAAGTTGAAGCTGCCGACGCTGAAGTTCCCCTCGCCGAAGAAGTCGACCCGGCCGGCCACGTCAACCGCGGGTGGCTCTGCGGCGAACGAGCAGGCGGACGATGACGGTGCTGATGCGTCGCCGAATGCCGGCCGGTCGGAGTCAACCGATCGCAGCGGTAACGCGGACGGCGCTGAGAACTAGCAGCGTGGGTCAGTCGGACCCAAACGTACTGCCTTCTCCAACAACCCGATACGTGTTTCTCACTGCGCGATGCGCGCCTCTGTGTCGGTCACTGCCTCAGGTCCCTTGAAGATGCCCATCACGCATAGGTTTCGCGGATGTATATGTCGGTGCGTTCGGGTTCGTGGTGCAGTTCAAGAGCATCGACAAAGCGCAGCTCGCTCGCGGCGATGTCCTTCTCGTCATCCTCGTCGTCCTATGGCGAGGCCCCGCTGAAACCTAATTGCCGGCGCCTGCGGCCGTGTCGTCGTCGCCCAAGCGGCTGTGGAGTTCGGAGTTGATCGCCTGCGCTTCGGCGAGTTGGTCTTCGAGGATGATGATTCGGCACGCCGCATCGAGGGCTGTTCCCTGGTCGACCAGTTCACGGGCGCGGGCGGCGATGCGCAGTTGATAGCGGGAGTATCTGCGATGCCCGCCCTCGGATCGCTGCGGGGCGAGCAACTTCGCCTCGTCGAGGCTGCGCAGGAACCCTGGTGTGGTTCCCAACATCTGAGCGGCGCTACCCATGCTGTAGGCCGGGTAGTCCTCGTCATCGAACCTGTCGTCGGGGGTCGTACCGGATGTGTTCTTCGGGGGTACCACAGCGCCTTCCAAGGCCTTACCAGAGGAACTATTCAAAGCCTGGAATTTACCGCAGGAAATAGAAGGGCCGGCAACCCGGCCATGAGACGCGCCGGGCCGCCGGCCCTGAGGAGATGGTTACCATCTATCGATACTGCTTCGTAGCTGCGGCATCGGCCCGCGACAACTTCTGCGGGCGATCCGACGGTAGCTCCTCCTTTCTTGCCGCCGAGTGAATCGACCTGCTCGGCACTTCTCACTGCGTACTGCAGCGACCCGGACCGGTATGGAGCGTCCGGTCGATACGGCTGGGCCGCTTTGAATCCCCTGCTTCGCGGGTAGTTCGTCATCTCCCGCGCTCGTGCTCTCTTCGTCATCAACAGGAACGAATGTAGCGCATCCAAATGGGGATGTCTACCTTCGCCACCATAGATTTTAACGCGCAGACGATGCAGAAATTCTTGGCCGGATCGAACGCCGCGGGATGTGTGCTGGGCCATATTGACGCGTTCGCAACCCGCATGTCATTGTCCTAAGGAACGATCTTGATATGTGCTCGGCAACTACAGCGCGTTACCGGTGCGCGCAGGATTCCCAGTTTGAGTCGGTTCGGCGGGACGGTGCGATGTATTCAGCAATAGCGGACGGGTTGCTCTTGCTGATGGCAGCAACTTCGGCAGCAGTGGCCCTGGTCACCGCCGCGCTGTCGGGTGAGCGGCGTCCCGGCCGCAGACGGCTGCGCACCAGGTGCACTTCCGCGGCTCGTGGGGCGTGTGAATGCAGCCGAGGCGAGTGCTCGATGTGCCCCGCGCGGTGGTCGCTGTGACCGGCGTGCTGCCTATTTTCGTCCCGATGCGGCCGACTTGACGCTGATGCTGCCGCGGCGATCCGAGTCCGCCCGGTCAGCCGAGGGTGATGCCGGCCCCGCGCGGAACGGACTGGGCAGCGAGATCGGTCCGAGCCGGAACCTGTTCGTGTGACCGGCAGGCGTCTCCGCGGTCGGCAACGACCGCGACACGGAGGCGTCGGTTTCCGCATCGTCAGCGGTGTCACCGGTCGGTGGTGTCGACGTCGGTGGCTGCGCGGTGTGTGCCGGCGCGACAGGCCGCTGGGCAACTTTGGGCTTCGTGGTGGCGGTTGCGACCGTCGCAGGCGCCGAGGCGCTCAGCGCGATGCGCTTGTCAGCCGCGACGGATTCATCCTCGGGCAGGACGCCGGTTCCACCGCTGAGCAGATCCTTCTCGGCGGCAATCGTATTGGCGATCGCCGTGCGCAGGCTCCTGGCCGACCAGAACACTGCCTGAGGCAGGGTGAACTTCCCGAGTTCGACGGTGCCCCCACCGATCAGGCCGGTGAGCGCTGTCTGGATGGTGACGGCGATCGGCACCAAGAGGTACCGGGACAGCAGCTCGGGCTGGTTGGCCAGGCGTGCGTCCAGGCCTCGGTCGCTCAGTTCCCGCGTGAAGCTCTGGGCGAGGCTGTCGAAAACAAGGCCGGGGATGGCTATCGGCAACGTCACCCACCACCCGAGTGACCCCTGCGGCGTTGTCGGCGTCGTGAACGGGTAAAACGGGCTGTAGCCCACAGGCGGGCGAACGGCCGCCACTGATGCATTGGACGTCAGGCTTTTTCGCGTTTCAGCGGACTCGACGTCGTTGGCGGCCGAGGGCATTGCGGTGGCATCTTCGATGGCTTGCTCCACCAAGCCGGCGAGACGTACCTGGAGTGTCTGCGGGGCAGGTGACGTCAGCGTGGCCACCCGTGTCGACGCCACGTGCGGTGGCATCGTGGAAATGGAGACCGATGCGGCCAGGACGGCTGTCGCCACAATCGACGCCGGTACCACGCTGCGGCGAGTATTTCCCACGATTCCCCCTCTGAGCGAAGCGGCCGGCGGCTTCGAGCGGGATCGTAGCAGCAAACTCGTCCGCGACGGATGGACAGCCGGAGCAGTGTAAGAGCCATGTCGCAGTGCCACTTTCCTCAGCCAGAACCGTTGCGGGACGGTCCTGGATAGGCTGTTCCGCATGTGTACTCGAGTGATCTGGCCGGAAGCCGGCGGAGCCGTCCTGGTGGGCCGCAACATGGACTTCCACAAGGATCTGCTGACCAACCTGTGGACACAGCCCCGCGGTGTCACCCGCGATGATGGCGTCACCGGCAAGCTGCGCTGGACCTCGAAATACGGCAGCGTCATCGCCGCGGCCTTCGACATCATCTCGGTGGACGGCCTCAACGAGGCCGGGCTGGCCGGGCACGTGCTGTGGCTCGCCGAGTCCACCTATGGCACACCGGACGCCGGCCGGACCCAGCTCAGCCAGGCCGTCTGGCTGCAGTACTTCCTGGACAATTTCGCCACGGTGGCCGACGCGGTGGCGTGGATCGCCGAGAGCGACGTCCAGGTCGTACAGATGGACGACCCCACCGGCGGCGATCCGCCCGCCATCCATCTGGCGCTCGACGACGCCTCCGGGGACTCGGCCATCATCGAGTACATCGACGGCAAGGCCACGGTGTACCACGACCGCACCTACCGGGTGATGACCAATTCTCCGACCTTCGACCAGCAACTGGAGTTGGTGAAGTCGTTCACCGGACTCGGGGGAACCGAGCCGTTGCCCGGTTCGACGCTGGCCGCCGACCGGTTCGCCCGCGCCAGCTATTACGCCGGCCGGCTCCCCGAACCCGCAAGTCAGGTGGAAGCCATCGCGTCGATGTTCTCGGTGATCCGCAATGCGGCGCAGCCGTTCCGGATCCCCGACCCGGGCAAGCCTGATGCCTCGCAGACCATCTGGCAGGTGGTGCTGGACCTGACGAACAAACGGTACGTCTACGAATCGACCACCCGGCCCAACATCGTGTGGGTGGACCTGGCCGACCTCGACTTCGCCGAGGGGAGCCCGCAGCTCAAGCTGGACCTGCAGAGCCAACTGGCAGTGCAGGGCGGGATCGCGGGCAATGTGTCCGGCCGGTTCGAGGACAAGGGCCCGATGACGTTCCTGTCACTGAAGTTGTTGCAAGAGCTGGAATCCGCGGCAGCAACACATAAGGTGGCTACTTCGCCCCAGTGAGCACCGCGCCGGGTCTACCGTGAGCCCATGCCCAGAATCGGGTTGCCGGTGAAGGCGGGTGTTCGGTAGATGCGTGTATTGGTGGCGGGGGCGACCAGTGTCCCGGGCATTCCGCTGCTGCGGGAGCTCACCGCGCGTGGTCACGAGGTCATCGGGGTGACGCGATCCGCGGCGAAAACGCCGCAGATCGCCGCGTGCGGCGCCGAGCCCGTGGTGGCCGATGTACTCGACGCCGGCCAGATCGATTCGGCGCTCGTGGAATTCGCCCCCGAGGTGGTGGTGAGCCTGCTGACCACCCTGCCGAAGCTGGGGCCCAAGCGGATCAAGG
>NZ_JBFUKN010000074.1:0-31774 GCF_056400845.1 Mycobacterium sp. P4_H6
GCCGCGGGTTGAGCGGCACGACGGAGGTGCCGACGCCGAGGCCGGGCACCGCGGCGCCGATCAGGCCCGCCAGGCCGATCGCGTCATGGTCGAATTGCTGTGCGAGCCAGATCTGCCGGACGCCGACGTCATAGGCCTGACGTGCCTGGCTGATCGCGTCGTCGACGTGGTTGGCGGCCTGTCGGTTGGGAACGAGGACTATTCCAGTGGGCATATACGGGTCAGCGACCCGGCGGCACCGGTAATTCCCTTGCGCTCACCGTGATTGCTAGCCGTGGAAACGCGTGACCCGGGTACGCAACCGGTCCACGGCCGCGTCGAGCACCATCTTCTTGGCCCGGCGCAGCAGGAACTCGGGGATCGGCGCGACCAGATCGATGATGAGGTCGAATCGGACGCGGGTGCGGTCACCCTCGCGGACCAGCTTGTATTCGCCGTGCTGCCCGCGCTGCTGGAAGGTGTCGTGAGCGTCCCAGACCATCCAGTCATCGCCCCAGTGATACTCCAGCATCTCCTTGTCGGTGATGCCCATGATCTTCACCGTCGCCTTGACGTGGTGGGGCCTGCCATCGGGATGACGGTCCACCACCTCCGCGGAACGGTGCAGGGTGGACCAGGTCGGCACCTCGTCGATGTCGGCGAGCGCATCAAGGATCGCCTCCGGCGAGGCGTCGAAGAGGACTTCTCTCGACGCTCTGACAGCCATCAGGCAAATATAAGACCGCCCTTAGATTCCCGCAAGGATTTCGACTAACTGGGCGTTGCCAATTTACGCCGATGTCGGCAGCAAATCCGGCTCACCAGCCGACACCCTCGACGGCCGTGGTGTCCTGCGGCGGTCGGCCGACCGGTCCGGCCGGTGTCCGGGAGAACCGCGGCGCCGGCGCGGCCTGACGCACCCCGTGCTCGTCGACCAGGGTGCCCCTGGCCAGCAGGTGCTCGCTGTCGGCGGCCTCGGCCCAGTTCAGCACCGGGGTGACGCAGGCATCGCTATCCGCGAAGGTCGCCGTCCACTGCGCGCGGGTCCGGGCGGCGAACCGGGCCTCGAACACCGCGCGCATCTCGGGCCAGCGGTCCCGGTCGAACTGGGCGGGCACCTCGTCGGCATTCACACCGAGTCCGGCGAGCAGCGCCGCGAAGAACTGCGGCTCGATCGCCCCCACCGCCATGTGCCCGCCGTCGGCGGTCTCGTAGACCCGATAGAACGGCGCACCTCCGTCGAGCAGGAACGACTCCCGTTGATCCCGAAGCGATCCGGTGGCCTTCATGGTCCACATCATCTGCGCGAGCATGCTGACCCCGTCGACCATGGCGGCGTCGATCACCTGCCCGGTACCGGATGTCTCCCGCTCGAACAGGGCGGCGAGGATGCCGACCAGCACCAGCATCGAGCCGCCACCGAAATCGGCGACCAGGTTCAGTGGGGCGACCGGCGGCCGGTCCCGGTAGCCGATGGCGCTCAGCGCACCCGTCTGCGACAGATAGTTGATGTCGTGGCCGGCGGTCTGCGCCAGCGGCCCGTGTTGTCCCCAACCGGTGATGCGCGCGAAGATCAGCCGCGGATTCACCGCGGCGCAGTCCGACGGGCCGATCCCGAGCCGCTCGCAGGTCCCCGGCCGAAAGCCGTCCAGCAGTACATCGGCCTTGGTGGCGAGGTCGAGCAGCTTGTCGGGTTCGTGCTTGACGTCGAGGTCGACGACCCGCTTGCCGCGGTGCATCAGGTCGACGTTCTCGGCGGGCATCTGCACCCCACCAGGGCGCCGGACGCGCACCACGTCGGCCCCCAGATCTGCCAGCATCATCCCCGCATGTGGGCCCGGTCCGATACCGCCGAGTTCGAGGACCCGCACGCCGGCCAGCGGACCGGTCAACCCTTCTTGACCTTCAGCACCTGCTTGCGCAGGCCGCTGGTCGCGACATCGATGGCGCCCTTCATGACCTGCTTGAGGATGAACCCCGGCAGTGGGATCGCCAGCTCGATGTCCATGTCGAACCGCACCTGTGTTCTTTCTGGGTCCGTGTCCCCCAAAGGCGTCAGCGTGTAGCTGCACTGCTGGGACTTCAGCTGACTGGCCTTCACCAGCACCCAGCTGACCTTGTGCTCTTCCCAGGTGTAATCGATGGTCAACTGATCGCTGATGCCGACCGTCTTGATGGTCTGGATCACGCGGTGCGGACGGCCCTCGGCGTCGCGATTTACCACCTCGGCCTTCTGATACTGGGGCGACCAGGTCGGGGTGGATTCGACGTCGGCGACGACGGCGAAGATCTCCTCCGGGGACGCCTCGATGACCACTTCACGGGAAACGCTGGTTGCCATGGCCTGACCCTAGCGATGTCGCGCAGCGTTAACGTACGGATGGCAACATCGCCGCCATGGCCGCCGAGAACCCGCAGACCATCGCCTACCCCGCACCCGGTGCCCGCCCGCACCGCCGGGACACCGACCCGCTCGAACCCCATGTGATCGTGCTGTTCGGCGCCACCGGCGATCTGGCCAAACGCAAATTGCTGCCCGGGATGGCCTACCTGGACCAGTCCGAGCTGGCGCCGAACATCCAGGTGGTCGGCACCTCGCTGGAGGATCTGACCGACGACGAGTTCCGCGCGCTGGCCAAGGACGCCATCGAGAGATTCGGTACGCACAAGCTGACCGACGAGCAGTGGGCCGACGTCTCCACGATGCTCAGCTACGTCCCCCAGGGCGCCGGGCCGGAGGCGCTGGCCGCAGCGGTGGCCGCGGCCGAGGCCCGACTCGGCGGCAACGCTCAACGGCTGCACTACCTTTCGGTACCGCCCAAGGCAGCCCGCGCGGTCATCACCATGCTGCGCGAGGCCAAGCTGGTGGACCGCTCGCGGGTGGTGATRGAAAAGCCGTTCGGCACCGACCTGGCCAGCGCGGTCGCCCTCAACGACTTCGTGCATGAGACGTTCAAGGAACGCCAGGTGTTCCGGATCGACCACTTCCTGGGCAAGGAGGCCGCCCAGAACATCCTGGCGTTCCGGTTCGCCAACGGTCTGTTCGAGCCGATCTGGAACCGCAACTTCATCGATCACATCCAGATCGACATTCCGGAGGTGCTCGGTCTGGACGAGCGGGCCAACTTCTACGAAAGCACCGGCGCCTACAAGGACATGGTCGTCACCCACCTGTTCCAGGTGATGGCCTTCGTGGTGATGGAACCGCCGACCGCGCTGGAACCGCGCGCGATCAGCGAGGAGAAGAACAAGGTGTTCCGCTCCATGCTGCCCATCCAATGCAACGACGTGGTGCGCGGGCAGTTCGCCGGGTACCGCGAACTCACCGGAGTGGCACGGGATTCCGACACCGAGACGTTCATCGCCCTCAAGGTCGGCATCGACAACTGGCGCTGGGCCGGGGTGCCGATCTATCTGCGCACCGGCAAGAAGATGGCCGAGGGTATGCGCATCATCTCCATTGCCTTCAAGGAGGCGCCGCGCACCATGTTTCCGGCCGGGTCGGGTGTCGGCTCGCAGGGCCCGGACCACCTGACCTTCGATCTGGCCGACAACTCGAAGGTGTCGCTGTCGTTCTATGGCAAGCGTCCCGGGCCGGGCATGAAGCTGGACAAGATGTCCATGCAGTTCTCCACCACCGAGATCCCGAGCAACGGCGACGTGCTGGAGGCCTACGAGCGGCTCATCCTGGATGCGATGCGCGGTGACCACACGCTGTTCACCACCGCCGAGGGCATCGAATCCCTGTGGGAGCGTTCGGCTCATCTGCTCGAGGATCCGCCGCCGGCCAAGCTGTACCAGCCGGGCACCTGGGGCCCGAACGCTATCCACCAACTGATCGCGCCGAATGCGTGGCGGCTGCCGTTCGAGCGTGCCTGGCGAGACAAGAAGTAGCAGTATGACGTTCGCCCTGGCGTCCGAGCGTGCTTGCGTGTTTAGGTAGTTGAAACCGCAAACTCGCGTAGCGCCGAAGGAGCCCTCATGTCGCTGTGGAATCCGCAAAACATCATGGATGTCCCTCCTTATCCCGCTGAGCGTTTCGACGGTGAACCCGAGATCAGCGCGAGCCTCCGCCGGGAGGACCATGCCGAGGACTACGCGGTCGGCCCGATGAAGTTCCACTACCTCGTCGACCAGAAGACCTCGGCGGGCGACTACGGCCTGTACCGCGTCGAGATGGCAGCCCGCGCCGGCGGTGCTGCCGCGCACTATCACAAGGCCATCTCCGAGGCGTTCTACGTGCTGGACGGCACGATGCGGCTCTACGACGGCGACAAGTGGGTCGACGCGACCAAAGGCGATTTCCTCTTCGTACCGCCCGGGGGCATCCACGGATTCCGCAACGACGCCGATGAGCCCGCCGAGGTGTTGATCCTGTTCGCCCCCGGCGCACCGCGGGAATCCTACTTCGAGGGCCTACCGCACCTGGCCGGCCTGACCGACGAGGAACGTATCGAATGGAATCAGCGGCACGACAGCTACTTCCTGTAGCCCACGGCTAACTGGTGCGCTACCCGCCGGGCACCAGCAGCGACTGCCAGGTCCGGTCACCGGCCTGGGCCAGATCGCCCTGAGTGTAGCGGCGACCGTCCGGGCCGATGTAGTCGCCGGTGGCCGGGTCGTACACGGCGACCGCGACGTTCTGCGGGGCGACCGCCGCGGGAGGTGCCGGTGGTGGAAACTTGGTCAGCTCGGCCGCATTCGGCGCCAGGCCGTCGACCGGAGGCGGTGGCTCACCCGGCGCGGAACTTCCGGGCGGGTACTGCGGGATCTCCTGTCCGCTCAGTGTCGCGTTCGGGTCGCCCTTCCAGTTGAAGCCGTCGTTGAGCGGCACGTAGTCCTGCTCGCTTTCGCACATCTCCACCGTCGGGGCGCGCTTCCACGGTTTGGTCTCGCACGGAATGTTGCGCACCCCGCGGACATTGAGATCCGAGTCCTGCGGGACCCGGCAGTACAGCTCGCCCGACGGGCGGTCCGGGGCGTCGATGTCGGAGGGCACCCGCTGCTGGCGGGCCGGCAGGAAGCCGGTGTTGCACGGCGGTGGCCAGTTCAGGTTCAGGTTGAAGTCCAGGTAGATACCGCGGTACGCCTGCCGGGTGTTGGAGTTGGCCAGCGTGATCGCCGACATCACCGAGGTGCCCTGCGGCACCAGCACCAACAGCTGCTCCAGATCGGCACGGTAGGTCACCGCGATATCGCCCAGGCTCACCATGTTCGCCAGCAGCGTCGGCAACGCCGGGGCGAAGCGGTCGAACAGCGCGCGGCCCTCGTCCAGAGCCGGACCACCCTGGTCCAGCAGATCCCCGAACGCGGCGTTCTGCGCTTCGAACTGCCCGGTGATCGACGCCATCCGCGACGCCCAGGTGGCGATCGAATCCGCGGTCTGCACCTGCGAATTCAGCACCGGCGGTGACTCGTCGACGAGCCGGGTCAACTGGTCTTTCGACCCGCCCGCTTCGACGGCCAGCGACGTCGACCCGTCCACGATCCGCGACAGTTCCCGGCCCAGCCCGCCGACCGCGACGTCGGCCTCATCGATCAGGGTGCGCAGATTGTCATGCGGAATGGCCTGCAGTGCAGTGTTCGTCGCGTCGAGCAGACCGGCGATATCGACCGGCAGGGACACCCGACCGGCCGGGATGACATCGCCGTCGGCCAGCGTCGCGGACGTCCCGGCGCCGGGGGTCAGCTCGACGAACTGTTCACCGATCGCCGACCGGCTGTGCACCGCCGCAGACACATCCGCGGGCACGTTGGTGTCCGATTCGAGCTTGAGTACCGCCCGCACGCCGGTGGCCGTGACGTCCACCGAGGTGACCCGGCCGATCTCGTCCCCGCGGTAGGTGACCACCGAGGTCGGGTACAGACCGCCGGAGCTGGGCAGTTCCAGGGTGACGTCATAGCGGCCGATCCCCAGCAGGGCGGGTACCTTGACGAAGCCGAAAGCCATCACCCCGCAGGCGATCACGGTGACGGAGGCCAGGATCGCAAGCTGGATCCATACCGTGCGGTGCAGGCGCAACATGTCAGTAGGACCCCCAGTGGTACGGCGCCACCAGCGGGTTGCCGCCGGTGTACGGGCTGGGCATCTGGCCGATGGTGCGACCCCACTGCATCTCGAGTTCGGTGAGGTCACCTTCCCAACGGGTGCCGGTGAAGATGCCGCTGTCCAACCGGCTCAGCGTGAGGTCGATGACCAGGCTGATATTGGCGAAGTCACCGCGGAACCAGTTGGGGATGGTGCTTTTCACCCATGGGTAGGTGGACAGGAAGTCCAGTCCCCGGGTCAGCGCCGGCCCGGCATCGGCCAGTTCCCGGAACACCGGCGCGATATTGCGCAGGTTGTTCACCAGCGATTCGCGGGTCTGCTGCACCGTCGAATTGGCGATGGCACTGAACTGTCCGAGGGCGTCGATCGCCTCGGTCAGGGTGGCGCGGGAGTCGGCGAGCACGCCGAGCGCCTGCGGGATGGTGGTCAGCGCCCGGTCCACCGTCGCGTCGCGCGCCGCGACCTGCCCGGCCAGCTCGTTGAGATGCTCGGTGGCGGTGATGATGTCATCGGTCTGCGCGTTCAGCGACCCGATGAAGGTGTCCAGCTGGGTGAGCAGGCTGCGCATATCGTCTTCGCGTCCGGCCAGTGCCTTGGCGAAGGTCTGGTTGATCTCCTGCAGCTGCGCCAGGCCTCCGCCGTTGAGCAGCACCGACACCGATGCCAGGGTCTGCTCGGTGGTCGGGTACGTCGCCGCCGACGCCAGCGGGATCACCGAGCCGTCGGTGAGCCGGCCCTGCGCCGGCTCGTCGGCGGGCGGGGCGAGTTCGATGTGCATGGAGCCCAGCAGGCTGGTCTGGCCGACCTTGGCGGTGGCGTTGGCGGGCAGCTGTACGTCACCGTCGATGCGCATGGTGACCAGGGCATGCCAGTCCTGCACCTCGATCTTGGTGACATTGCCGACGTTGACGTCGGCGACCCGCACCCGGGTGTTCTGCTGGATGACGACGACATCGGGCAGTTGCGCCTGGATGGTGTAGGAGCGGTCCTCGCTGCCCGCGGTACCGGGCAGGCTCAGCGAATTCAGGCCCCGCCATTGGCATCCCGCGACCAGCACCACGGCCAGCAGGATCAGCGGGAGCCGGCGCGTCACGGGGTGCCGCCCGGCACCATCAGTCCGGGTAGCCCGGTGGCCGGATCGGTGGGCACCGCGGGGCCCTCGGCGGCCAGGAACTCGACCGGATCGATCGGCGCCGGCGGCGGTGGCGGCGGCACCGCGTCGGGACGCAGGTGATTCTCGCTGTAGGTGATCTCGTTGGGGCGGGCGGTGGCCCCGACGAACGGGTTGCCACCGATCGGCAGGAAGTTGTACTGCCGGTTCTTCACGATGGGCGCCAGGTACTGCACGCACAGTTTGGCCGACTGTTCGTAGTTCAGCTTCGACGCGGCCTGCACGGCACCACAGATGAATTCGACGGTGTTGGAGAAGTTCCCGAGAGCCATGATGCCGGTGACCGCGGCTTGGGCGGGCTGATAGATGTTGAGGAAGTTCTGGAACACCGACGGCGCGATGTGCAGGATCTGTTTGACATCTCCGCGGCGGTCGTTGAGCGCGGTGGTGATCGAGTCGAACCGGTCGAAGGTGGTACCCAGTGATTCCCGGTTCTCCGCGATGAACCCCCGCAGATCGGTGACCGCACCGTCGAGGCCCGCTGTGGCGTCGGCGATCTCATTGGGCGTGTTGGACAGCACGGTGGTCACGTCGGCCATGTTGCGGTTGAACGCGGCCAGCAGGTCGCTGCTGGAGGTCAGCGCGGACACCAGCAGTTGCAGGTTGCGGATGGTGCTGAAGATGTCGGTGCTGTGATCGCCGAGCACCGACATCGCCTGGGACAGTTTGATGACGGTGTCGCGGGCGGTGTCGCCCTGACCGCGCAGGTTGTCCGCGGCGCTGTTGATGAACTCGCCGACCGCATTGGGTCCGCCCGGTGTCGTCGGTTGCAGCGACTCGGTGAGCTTCTGCAGCTGGGTCCGGAAGTCGTCCCATTCCACCGGCACCGCGGTGCGCTCCAACGGGATGGTCCCGCCGGCAGCCAGTTTCGGTCCACCGTCGTAGGCGGGCACCAGCTGGATGGCGCGGGCACTGACCAGTGACGGCGACAGCACGGCAGCGCGCACGTCGGCGGGCACCGGATACTGCGCGTCGACCGAGAAGGTGACCTTGATGTTCTCCGGTTGCGGCTCGATCTTGTCGACGGTGCCCACCGCGACGCCCAGGATGCGCACCTCGTCGCCGGTGTACAGGCCGTTGGCGTTGGCGAAGTACGCCACGAAGGTGTCCGTGTTGACCCGGTCCCACCACGAGGTGCCCACCACCGAGAGCGCCACCGCCAGGATGGCGACCAGTGCGGTGGCCAGCGCGACCCTCACTCGCCCTCTCACGGCACGTACACCGGGGTCGGCCCGAGAACCGGTGCGGGACCGGAGAATCCGGGCGGCGGTGGGGCGGGCGGGCCCGGGGGCGGTCCAGCGGGTGCGGGTGCCGGCAGCGGCTCCCGGTACGGGTAGCGCGGATCGCCGGGTTTACCGGTGATCGCATCGGGCAGCGTCAGATTCGGTTCACCGCCTTGCCCGGTCCGCGGGAAGGGCACCGGCAGCGCCGGGGTGCCCGGCTGGCCGACACCGGGATCGACGAGCTCGGAGGGCAGCGCCACGTTGGGGTCCAGACCGAGATCGGAGAACGCCGAGTCGATGAAGGGCTGCACGAATTGGCCCGGCAGCAGGTTCACCACGGAGGCCTTGAAGAACGGCCCCGATCCGAGCACCTCGCCGAAGGACATCGCGTAACGGCGCAACAGATAGAGGGTGCGCTGCAGTTCCTGCTTGCGGTTGTCGAGAATCTCCAGCACCCCGTTGAGCTTGTCCAGGGCCGGCTTGAGCTGGGTGCGGTTGTCGGCGATCAGCCCGGACAGCTGCTGGGAGGCGGCGGTCAGGTTCACCATGAAGGCATCGACGGACTGCTGCTGTGAGAGCAGTTCGGCGAGCAGCGCATTGGCGTTGACCACCAGCGCGGCGATCTGGTCGCTGCGCTTGGCCAGCACCCCGGTGACCTTGTTGGCATCGGCGAGCAGGTTGCGCAGCTGGGCATCCCGGTTGTTGAGGGTGTCGGAGAATTGGGACACCCCCTCCAGCGCCAGTTTGAGGTCGGCCGGGGTGTTCTGGAACGTCTCGGCCAGGGTGGACAGCGCCGAGGACAGCTGGGTGGTGTCCAGACCGCTGATGGTGGTGGTGAGATCGCCGAGGGCGGTGGGCAGATCGTAGGGCGAGGTGGTGCGCTCCAGCGGGATGGTGCCGGACAGTGCGCCGTCCCCGCGCGGTGTGAGCTCCAGCATCTTGGTGCCCAGTACCGTCTCGGTCTTGATGGCGGCCTCGGTGCGGTCGCCGAGTTCGACGCCGGTGCGGACGGTGAAGTCGACCCGCACCTTGGTGCCTTCGAGGCGGACTTCGGAGACCCGACCGACGCCGAGGCCGGACACCCGCACATCGCTTCCGGGTTTGATGCCACCGGCTTCGGAGAAGTAGGCGGAATGATCCGATGTCCCCTTCACCACGGGCAGCTTGTCGTAGGAGAACGCGGCGACGACGACGGCCGCCACGATCAGGGTGCCGACGATCCCGACGACCGTGCGGTTGCGTTCGGCGATGGGTGTGATGGTGGGGCGTTTCAGTTTCATTTCGGTGCGCACCGTCCCGTGTCCTGGCCGGCCAGTTTGATGTACACCGGTTGACCGCCCTTGCCGTTGACCTTCAGTGCCGCATCGCACAGATAGAAGCCGAAGTAGTCGCCGTAGAGCCCCTGCCGGGCCAGGATCTGGTAGGTGTCCGGCAGTGTGCGGACCAGTTCGTCGAGGTAGTCACGGTCGGCCATCAGCTGCCCGCTGAACCGATCCGTCTGCGCCACCGCCTCTTTGATCGGTTCTCTGGCCTCGACCAGCAGGTCGGCGATGGATCCGGCGGCGGCGTTGATGTGTGCGACGCCGGTGGCGATGTCGGTGCGGCGCTCCGATAGACCTTCGACCAGGCTGGAAAGGTCGCCCAGCCCTTCGGAGAACTGTTCGTCCCGGGTGGCGAAGGTGTCGAGCACGGTGTTGAGGTTGGTGATCACCTGGCCGATGAGCTCGTCGCGGCCGGCCAGCGTCTTGGTCAGCGCCGAGGTCTGGGCCAGCACCGAGGAGACGGTGCCGCCCTGCCCCTGGAACACCTTCAGCAGTTCGCCGGACAGCGCGTTGACCTGTTCGGGGTCCAGCGCCCGGAACAGCGGACGGAACCCGCCGATGAGCGCGTCGACGTCGAGTGCGGGTGAGGTGCGGGTCAGCGGGATGGTCTGACCCGCCTGCAGTGTGCGTACCGATCCGGGGCCGTCCTCCAGTGCGAGGTAGCGGTCACCGATCAGGTTCTCGTAACGCACTGCGGCCCTGGTGCCCTCGGTGAGTTGCAGATCGCGGTCGATCGCGAACTCGACGGTGACGGTGCCGTCCTTGTGCAGGGTCAGGTCGCGAACCTTGCCGACTTCGACGCCCGCGATGCGCACGAAGTTGCCGCCCTTCAGGCCGGACACGTTGGTGAACACCGCGCTGTAGCCGACGCGGGAGTCGAAGCGGAACTGCCCGAAGACTGTCACCAGGGCGAACAGGAAGACCAGGCAGATCGCGGTGAACAGGGCAACCCGCACCACGGTGCCGGTGATGCTCTTACGTCGCATGTCTGATCCCTTCTATGAGCCGGGTGGCAGCGGGAACGGCGGCGCCGGTGCGCCGAAGGGGCCCGGCCCGGGTGCGGGCCCGCCGGGATAGCGGATGCTCGGCGGCTCGGGGATCGCCCGGGTCACCGGGAAGTAGTTCGCCCACCCCGGGAAGCCGATACCCGGGTTGGTCCGGATCTCGTTGGGCAAGGTGCCCCAACCGGTGTCGGTGACGAGCGCCTTCACCGGGAAGTTCTGGCTCACGTCGGGTAGCGACCCGCAGCTCGGTTTGCCGCCCGGCCCGCCGGTGGCATTGGTCTTCGGCAGGTTCTGCGGGTAGCGGTAGGCGTCGTCACCGGCCAGCATCGCCGCGTCCATGATGACCGATCTGCCGTTGCCGCCCAGGGCATCCCGGCCGCCGTTCTCCAGGAACCACACCGCCCCCTGGAACAGGCAGGTGTAGGTCGGTGAGTATTTGAGCAGCAGGCTGGTGGTGGGGTCGAGAATGTTCATGGCGCGCACCAGGTTCGGCTGATTGCCGCCGATGACGTCGATCCCGGACCGGGAGAAGCCGACCGCCGACAGCAGCAGCGTGTCCAGCGCCTGGGCATGCGCACCGATGGTCTCCGAGGTGGTGGAGAAGGAGTCCAGCACCGACAGGATGTCCTGGGCCGCAGCGGAATAGGCGTCCACGGTCTGGCCGAACAGCTGCCAGTCGGTACGCACCGTCTCCATCCGCGGGTTGACGGCGAGCAGCACGTTGTTGGCATCGGTGATGGCGTGCCCGATGTGGTCCCCCTTGCCGCGCAGGGATTCCGACACCGCCGAGAGCACCGAGTTCAGCTTGGCGGGGTCCACCGCCTGCACCACCGACTGCAGGTTCTCGAATACCGTGTTGACCTCGACGGTGACATTGCGCGAGCGCAGCACCGATCCCGGTTTCAGTGCCCCGACGGGTGCGCCGTCGGGCACGATGAGGTCGACGTATTTGGCGCCGAATGCGGTGGTGGCCTTGATCTCCGCCTCGACATTGGCGGGCAGGTATTCGAACGGGCCCGGGTACATGTTGAGCTGCAGCGAGGCCAGTCCGTCCTCGGTGCCGATGGAGCCGACCTCACCGACCTGCACACCGCGCAGTTTGACCTTGGCCCCGTTCTCCATCACCAGCCCCGCGCGGTCGGACATCAGGGTGATCGGTACGAAGTTGCGCAGCGAACCGGAGAACAGCAGCGCCGTCATCGCGATCAGTCCCACGATGATCAGCACCAGGACGGGCGCCCACCAGATCGGGTCGATCTTCTCCCGGCGACGAGTATCTGCCACTCCTCACCCCGAGAGGTTGAAATTGCCGGACTGCCCGTATACCGACAGTGTGATGGTGAGGAGCACGAAAACCGTTGCCGTGACCGATGTCCTGACCGCACGGCCGACGGCTTCGCCCACCCCGGCCGGCCCGCCGGTGGCACTGAACCCGTAGTAGGTGTGCACCACCATCACCGCCGCCGCCATGGACAGCGCGGCGACAAAGGACCAGAGCAGGTCCGAGGGACGCAGGAAGGTGGAAAAGTAGTGGTCGTAGACGCCGCGGGATTGCCCGTAGATGAACGTCGTCCCGAATCGGGTGGCCAGGAAGGACATCAGCACCGCGACGGTGTAGAGCGGGATGACCACCACCACCCCGGCGACGATCCGGGTGGACACCAGGTAGGTGATGGTGCGGATGCCCATCACCTCCAGGGCGTCGATCTCCTCGTTGATCCGCATGGCCCCGAGTTGTGCGGTGGCGCCGGCGCCGATGGTGGCGGCCAGCGCCACCCCGGCCGTCGCGGGTGCGATGAACCGCACGTTGAGGAAGGCCGACAGGAAGCCGGTCATGGCCTCGATACCGACGTTGGACAGCGTGTTGTAGCCCTGCACCGCGATCAGGGCGCCGGTGGACAGCGTCAGGAATCCGATGATGACGACGGTCCCGCCGATGACCGCGAGTGCACCGGTGCCCATGCCCATCACGGCGATCAGGCGCAGCACCTCACCCGGGTAGCGGCGTACCGCGTCCGCGGTGGACACCAGGGCCTGACCGTAGAACGCGGTCTGCCTGCCCAGGTTGCGGGTGCCGTCGACCAGGCGCCCGCCGGCCAGGGTGCTCATCCGGTCACCTTGACCCCGAGCGCGGTGGCCAGGATGTTGATGAGGAACAGCGCCATGAACGAGAACACCACGGTCTCGTTGACGGCGTTGCCGACGCCGGTCGGGCCGCCACCGACCGAAAGCCCTTGGTGGCAGGCGATCAGACCGGCGGACAGCCCGAACAGCAGCGCCTTGACCAGCGACACGATGACCTGCGGCAGGCCGGTCAGTAGGGTCAGGCCGGCGACGAAGGCGCCCGGGGTGACGTTCTGCACGTAGACGACGAACAGGTAGCTGCCGGTCAGGCCGACCACGGCGACAACGGAATACAGCATCAGCGCCACGAAGGTGGCCGCCAGCACCCGCGGCACCACCAGTGCCTGGACCGGGTTGACCCCGATCACCTTCATGGCGTCGATCTCTTCGCGGATGGTGCGGGCGCCGAGGTCGGCGCACATCGCGGTGGCGGCGGCGCCGGAGACGACGATGGCCGTGACGACCGGGCCGACCTGGGTGACCGACGCCAGCGCCGCACCGGCGCCGGACAGGTCACCGGCCCCGATCTCCAGCAGCACGATGTTGAGGGTGAAGACGATCAGTACGGTGTAGGGAATGGACAGCATGATGGTCGGGAAAATGGACACCCTGGCCACGAATGCAATTTGCTCGAACAGTTCCCGCCAGGCGAACGGCCTGCGGAACATCGCGGCGAAGGTCTCGGCGCCGAGCACCACGAAGCCGCCCACGGCGTTCATGGACTTCGTCATCTGCCCGGCGGCACTCATCGCGCGGACGTTAAAGCGGGTCTAGTTAGCTGTCAAAGGCACCTATTGCGAGAACGCCGACGTCAATTACCGATTTTGCTGGTGGGTATCTCGAGAATGGTTTCGCTCAGCTTGATCTGATCTCACCGAGAAAAACCGTTGCGGCTCAGTAGACTCGTGCAGGTGGACATCGACCCCGCCAAGCCCCCGAGTGGTACCGGTTGTGTGGAATGCGACGCCGCAGGCGGCTGGTGGGTGCACCTGCGCCGGTGCGCGGCCTGCGGACACATCGGGTGCTGCGACGACTCACTGGCCAAACACGCCTCCCAACACTGGCGCGACACCGGCCACCCCATCATCCGCAGCTTCGAACCCGGCGAGGACTGGTTCTGGAACTACGCCACCGACGAGTATTACGACGGCCCCGAACTGGCTGCGCCGCAGGCGCACCCGGCCGGCCAGCCGGCTCCGGGACCGCGTGAGCGGGTGCCCCGGGATTGGATGCAGCAGCTCCAGGGCGGCTGACCCGCGGTGGTGAAGTCGGGGGACGGCAGCACGGTCACCGTGTTGGTCGCATTCGCGGCCAACCTCGCGGTCGCCGGGGCCAAGAGTTTTGCGGCCGTGCTGTCGGGTTCGGCGTCGATGACCGCGGAAGCGGCGCATTCCTGGGCCGACACCGGCAACGAGGTCTTCCTGCTCATCGCCAACCGCCGCGGCGCCCGCCGGGCCGATGAGCGGCGCCCGCTCGGCTACGGTCGCGAGGTCTACGTCTGGTCGCTGCTGGCCGCGGTCGGCTTGTTCGTGGTCGGCGCCGCGGTGTCGATCTGGCACGGCATCACCGAACTGCTGCACGGCGAGGACGGTCCGCAGGACTACCGATTGGCCTACATCGTGCTGGCCATCTCCTTCGTCCTGGAGGGCATCTCCTGGGTGCAGTCGGTGCGTCAACTCCGCCGCGACGCAGCCACATTCGACAGTGATGTGCTGCGATACGCGTTCGAGACATCGGACCCGACCGTGCGGGCGGTGTTCGCCGAGGACAGTGCCGCCCTGATCGGTATCGTCATCGCGTTCACCGGCATCCTGCTGCATCAGCTCACCGGTGATGTGGCCTGGGACGCCGCGGGTTCCATCGCGGTCGGGGTGCTGCTCGCCGTGGTGGCGGTCGTGCTGATCAACCGCAACCGGGTCTTCCTCACCGGCGAGGGCGGGCCGCCCCGGTTGCAGCAGGCCTTGCGTGACCGCCTCCTCGGGTTCCCCGAGGTCGCCACGGTCCGCTTTCTGCGACCCGAATTCATCGGACCGAAGCAGATTTTCGTGATCGCGAGTGTCGATCTCGTGGGCGATGCCGTCGAGTCCTCCATCGCGCGGACCCTGCGCACCCTGGAGCATCGGCTGGAGGACTCGGCACCCGAGATCGCCGAGGTGGTGCTGACCGTTTCCGAACCCGACGAAACGGGTAGTTCTCCCCCGTGAGCGGAGATCCGAAGACCACCGAGTCAGACGCAGGCCCAGAGGGCGCCGAGGACGACGTCCAGAGCGACCCCGCCAAGGGTGCCGGGGACCGGACGGACTGGTCCGACGAGGGCGGCGCGACCCCCGACGGCGCCGCCGTCGAAGACGACTAACGCGCCTCGGCGAGCGCCGCCTTGGCGGCGTTGTAGCCGGGGATGAAGGTGATACCCGGCCCGCCATGGCATCCCGCGCTGCCCAAATACAGCCCGGTGACCGGGAGTTCCTGATCCGCATAGCCTCTTGGTCCGGGCCGGTTGGGGCCCATCTGTTCGGGATGGATCAGTCCGTGACAGTAGTCACCGCCCGGAGCGCCGAACATGGTGCCCATGTGTTTCGGGGTGAAGGTGGTGTGCCGGGAGATCAGGCTCTCGAAATCGGGTGCCAGCCTGGTGATCTTGTCGATCACGCGTTGGCCCATCTCGTTCTTCAGGTCGCCGTATGAGGATCCCGCCGTATCTTCCACGGGGAACCACAACGAGAAGGCCGATACCGCATGCTTACCCGGCGGCGCCAGGTCGGGATCCTGCACCGAGGGCATCTGCATCGCGATCGCCGGATCCGCGGGCACGATCCCGCGGCGGCTGTCCTCCCATTGCTGCTGCAGTTCCTCCGGGGTATTGAAAAGGCCGATGGCCGACTGCATCTCGGGATCGTTGAGCATGCCGTACGGGTCGGCGAAGGTCGGGATGCCGTCGAGTGCGAAGTGCATCTGCAGGTAGCTGCCACGGTGGTCGACATGGGTGTAGCGCTCGCGGGCCTCGGCGGGCACTGCCGAGGCGTCCAGCAGTCCGGTCACGGTCAGGTCGGGCGCGAGCGCCGAGATCACGACCGGCGCGCTGATGGTGGTGCCGTCGGCCAACCGCACCCCGGTGACACGGCCGTCGGCGGTCAGGATCTCCTCGACCTGGGATCGCAGCCGCAGATCTCCCCCGCCCGCGGTCAGCAGCTCACTCATATGTGTGGTGAGCGCGCCGATCCCGCCGCGCAGCTTCTTCATCAGTACGGCGTTCTCGTCGGGAACGGCCAGCCCGAAGGCCAGCGCCGCCGCGCTGCCGGGGGTGGCCGGTCCGCGGTAGGTGGTGTTCACGGCCAGGAAGCTGAGCATGCCGCGCAGCGCGCCGTGCTTCTCCGGGTCGGGCAGATAGCGGTTGAGCACGTCGGTGACCGAGCCGAACAACATGTCGGTGATGGCCGAGCGCTCGAATTCGTTGTGGGCGCAGGCATACATCTCATCGAGCGTCTTCGCCGGCGTGTCGGCGTCGAAGCGGCCCAGCGCCCGGGTGGGCGCCATGCTCCAGGCCATCAGCCCCGCCATGCCGTTGACCGCCTCGGCCCCGTGCACCTCGTTGAGGTGGGTGAGCAGCTTCATCGGGTCGGTGTAGTAGATGACGGGGTCGTCGCCGATACCGCGCAGCGATACCGACATGACGTCGACGTCGACGCATGCTAGGGCGTCCAGGCCGAGTTCGCGGCTGACCACCGCCGAGGTGGGGAACTGCAGCGAGCCGGCGATCTCGAACTTGTACCCGTCGAAAAGCTCTACGGTGGAAGCCATTCCGCCGGCATAGAGTTTGGCGTCCAGGCACAGGGTGTGCATCCCGGCGCGTTGGAGCAGGGCGGCGGCGGCCAGGCCGTTGTGGCCCGCGCCGATGACGATCGCGTCGTAGTCCGGCATCAGCCCAGGCTGCACCCCGGCCAATGTTTTGTCAATAATGACAAAACATCAGGACGGCGGGATGACGCCCGATTCCAGCGAGTCCAACGCCATCCGGCACAGCCTGGCGAGCTCGGGCAGGGAACGCTCCTCGGCCAGCATCCACACCTCCATGGCGCCGAACACCGCGGCGGCAATACAGCGGGCGGCGACGGTGACGCGCAGCGCGGCATCGGAGCCGGGCCGCGGCGGGTCGTCGTTGCGCAGGTGTTCCTCGACGACCTCGGCGAAGGAGGCCTCGACGGCCCGGATGTGGCGCACGATGCGGCCCGGGTCGAGCTCGTCGGCGCGCAGCTCGGCGATCTTGGCCACCGCGTCCACGTCATACGGGGACTGCAGGATCGCCGAGTGCACCGACTCCACGATCGACTCCTGCGGTGAGCGATTGGCCAGAGCGGTGCGGAACCACTCCAGGCCGGCGTCGTAGTCGACGAACAGCAGATCGTGCTTGGAGGAGAAGTGCCGATAGAAGGTGCGCAGCGACACTCCGGCGTCGGCGGCGATCTGTTCGGCCGAGGTGTCCTCGACCCCCTGGGCGAGGAATCGCACCATCGCCGCCCGGCGCAGTGCGTCGCGTGTGCGCTCACTGCGCGCCGTCTGAGCGGGCCGAACCATCAGCTCAACGTACCGGAGAGGTCGAGACTCCCCCGTGCTCAGCGCGGGGCGAACAGCGCGATCGTGGCGTCCACGGCTTCCTCGGTGATATCGCTCATCTTCCCGCCGTTTTCGACGGTGATGGCGGTGAGCTCGCGCAGGCCGCCGAGCAGCATGATGATCCGCTGTCGCGACACAGGCCCGATCCCGGCGGCGCGGAACTGCGGACTGTCCATCAGCGCGGTCACCATATCGACGAAATGCTCCATGGACTCCCGGGTGAGGTCACGTCCCGCCGCGCCCAGCGAGGGTCCGTCCCGTATCCAGCTCAGGGTGAGGTCGGGCCGGGACTCCCCCGAGGCGATCCAGGCCTCGATGGCCTGGCGGGCCTGCTGCTGCCAGGGGGCTTCGGGGTCGACGGCACCCGCGATCGAGCGGACCTGTTCGGCGTTGGCCTCGGCGAGCAGCGCCATGAAGCATTCGTCCTTGCTGGAGAAATGCTCGTAGAAGGTCCGGCGTGAGGTCCGTGCCCGCCGCACGATGTCCGCGATCGTCGTCTTGGCGTAGCCGTCCTCGGCGATCGAGGCCTCGAACGCCGCCAGCAGGCGGGCCCGGAAGTCTCCCGCGGCAGCGTCCGTCGTCACCCGGTCACCATAGAACGGCTCAGCCGATGGGGGTCAGCGGGCTGAGCACGTCGCGGATGAACTGGGTGATGTTGGTCTGCGGATTGCCGTCCGGGAAGCTGACGGTGGCCAGCATGTCGCCGCCCGCGTCGGCGAAGTTCCCGTCGGCGCGGCCCTGATGCGTCGAGGACGTGACCAGGATGATCCCCGAGGTGTCGGCCTTCTTGGCCAGCGGGACGGAGAACTGGGCGTTCTGGACCGTGCTGTTGGCCTTGTCCTCGACGATGATCCGGTTCGCGGGGAAGCCGAGCAGGCGCAGCAGGTTGCGCATCTCGCCGGCCTCGGTGCGCCCGTTCTTCGGGTTGCCGCCGGTGACGATAATCGGGGACTGCGGAAACGCCTGTGCCACAGCCAGTCCGGTCAACACGCGGGTGTAGAGGATCGGACGCATCCAGCCGTCGGGGGTGAGCCCGTAGCCCAGGATCACGATGGCGGGTTTGGTGAAGTCCTTGCCGGCAGGTTGGGCGTTCGCCTGCGGCGCGGCGGCGCAGGCGAAGGCCAACGCGACAAGCAGGGCACCGATGACAGTCTTGCACCGACTGCGCTTTTCATCCCCGAATGATTGCGACACGTGTACTTGATCGTGATCGGTGGGGCAGATGTTACGGAGCTGACAATTCGGTAGGCCGGGTCGGTAGATGCAGGTCAGTCACGATCTATCCGGTACCGTTAACATGTCGGTAATCTTGCCGGCCCTCAGGGCAGACCACTTCGTTGAACGTCGGGCTACATCGCCCCGCCTCGATTGCGTCGCCTTCTCTGAGACTTCTCAGAGGAATCTATGTCTTCGCGTGCCAGTGGTATCCCGTCTCTCGATGCGTTCCAGCCGAGCGAGTCCATCCATCCCGCGACTCCGTTCGCGCTGCCCGCCGGTTCCACCGCGATCGTGTACTGCGAGGGACAGTTCGGCGAGCAGGACGGCAAAACCGCCAATGGCCTGGTCCGGCACTCGGAGAAGTACGAGATCCTCAGCGTCATCGACAGCCTCCGGGCCGGGTCGGACGCCGGGAAACTCCTCGACGGCACCGCCAACGGCATCCCGGTGCTGGCCTCGCTCGCCGAGTCCATCGCGCACGCCGGCCACGTGCCGGACTACCTGATCTGTGGACTGGCACCCGCCGACGGCCTGCTGTCCAACCAGCAACGGGTCGTACTGCTCGACGGCATCGCCCGCGGGATGCACATCATCAACGGCCTACACGAGTTCCTCAACGACGACCCCGAGTTCGCCGCGGCCGCCGTGATCGCCGGTGTCACCATCACCGATGTGCGCCGGCCCAAGGCCAAGCGTGACCTGCACCTGTTCTCCGGCCGGATCTTCGACGTCACCTGCCCCCGGATCGCGATCCTGGGCACCGACGGGGCGATCGGCAAGCGCACCACGGCCACCCTGCTGGTCCAGGCGCTGAACGCGCACGGCATCAAGGCGGTCATGGTGGGCACCGGCCAGACCACCCTGATCCAGGGCGGGAAATACGGCGTCGCCCTGGATGCGCTGGTCCCCCAGTTCTGCTCGGGTGAGGTGGAGCACCAGGTGGTCGCCGCGTTCGAGGGTGAAGACCCGGACGTGATCGTGGTCGAGGGCCAGGGCGCTCTCAGCCACCCCGCATACCTGACGTCGGCGCACATCCTGCGTGGCAGCCGCCCCGCCGGGGTGATCGTGCAGCACGCGCCCAAGCGCGCGGTGCTCGGCGACTTCCCGATGGTGCCGATGCCGACCGCGGCGAGCGAGATCGCCCTGATCGAGGCGTTCGCCGACACCCGCGTCATCGGGGTCACGATCAACCACGAGGACATGACCGAAGACGAGCTGAATACCGCGATCTCCGAACATCATTCGCAGCTCGGGCTCCCTGTCACCGATCCCCTGACCCGCCCGTCGTCGGATCTGGTCGAGATGGTGCTGACGGCCTTCCCTGCGCTCGCGGCGGTCGCCGCCACATCAACCCCGATGTGACGCTTCGCATCGAGACCGATCTCGACAAGGTCGAGCAGAACACCCGGATCCTGGTCGACCGGCTCGACGAGTCGGGCATCCGGGTCACCGGAATCACCAAGGCCGTACTGGGTTCGCCGGGCGTCGGCGCGGCGATGCTGCGCGGCGGGGCCCGCGGCCTCGGTGATTCCCGGGTGGAGAACCTGACCCGGCTGGCCGGGCTCGGCCGCTCACCGCTGCGCACGTTGATCCGCTCACCCATGCTCAGCCAGGTGGCAGCCGTCGTCGACATCGCCGACATCAGCCTGAACACCGAGGCCGTCGTGCTGGCGGCACTGGATCAGGCCGCGGCCGAGCGCAAGCGGATGCACGCCGTCGTGCTGGTGGTCGAACTGGGCGACCTACGCGAAGGCATCTCGCTCGACGACGCCCCGGAGGCGGTGCGCGCCGTCCTCGGTCATTCGTCGCTGCGGCTCGTCGGGCTCGGCGCGAACCTGGCCTGTCAGAACGGCGTCGTGCCCGATGACCGGAACATGGGCGTGCTCACCGGGCTGGCCGACGATATCGAGGCACTGCACGGGATCTCGCTCGACGTCGTCTCCGGCGGCAACTCGGCGAACCTGAACTGGGCGCTGCACACCCACGATGTCGGCCGGATCGACGAGCTGCGGCTCGGCGAGGCGATCCTGCTCGGCCTCGATCCGCTGTACCGGACCCCGATCCCCGGCCTGCACACCGATGTCTTCACGCTGACCGCCGAGATCATCGAGGTCGCCGTGAAACCGGCACAGCCGTGGGGGGACCGCGCGCAGGCGGCGTTCGGGGCGGCGCCGCTGCGCACCGGCAGCGGCACCGTGCACCAGGCAATCCTGGCCCTGGGTCGCCAGGATGTGGACCCGGACGGTCTGCAGCCGCCCAAGGGCATCACGATCCTCGGGATGAGCAGCGATCATCTGGTGGTCGACCTGGGCGATCATGAGGTCGCGGTCGGCGACGAGATCGACTTCGGGGTCGCCTACGGGGCGCTGGTGCGAGCGATGACGTCGCCCTTCGTCACCAAGATGGAGGTGGGGGGCAACAGCGTTGCGAAGTGATGAAACGTGGTGGCCAGGGCCGGGATCGAACCGGCGACCTTCCGCTTTTCAGGCGGACGCTCGTACCAACTGAGCTACCTGGCCGGAAGGCTCCGGCCTTGCGACCGGAATACCTCGCCGAAATGGCGACCCTGACGGGACTCGAACCCGCGACCTCCGCCGTGACAGGGCGGCGCGCTAACCAACTGCGCCACAGGGCCTTGCTCTTTACTGCATCGCTCCGGTGTGTCACCACCTTCGCGCCGTACCCCCAACGGGATTCGAACCCGTGCTACCGCCGTGAAAGGGCGGCGTCCTAGGCCGCTAAACGATGGGGGCCTATCCGAATTTCTCCGGGCCGCTCTCAACGCCGGTGACGTTGGAAGCTTCGATAGCTTAGGACACAGCCCTGCGAAATCCCAAACCGGATACCCCCATCCGTCCGGGAGGGCCGCCCAGTATCCTTTTGCACCACGCCCCTATAGCTCAGTTGGTAGAGCTACGGACTTTTAATCCGCAGGTCCCAGGTTCGAGCCCTGGTGGGGGCACCACGCGTCACCCGAGGTCAGAGGATCATCCCGGCGTCTGCTCAGTCGTTGCCATCATCAGTCTCGGAGCGCAGTGACAGCGCAGTGACAGCGACACGGCGCTACATGGCGCGACGCCGAGGCCCCTACCTGCTGGTCGATGACACGGCCTGTCCTAACGCCGCGTCTCTCTCAGCCGCCCTTTAGCCAGAATTAGCACCGAAGCAAATTTGCCGGTTTGAGGCGAGTCGCGACATGTTCGCTGGTAGGACGGTTGTACTCTCTACCGACTGCCATTGTCTCGCCACCGGGGGTTCTGTTGTCTGTCGATGTAACTGATCTGCTGACAAAGGCGTGGAAAGCCGTCCAGGATTCGAAGATTCCCGAACCGCTACACGAACTCGCCCTCGGTCGTGCCATCGACATTCTCTCGGGCTCTGAAGCACCGAAGCGCAACCGCCAGGACGACACGTCAACCGAGGAAAATCCGGGCAACGGACCTTCCAATACCAGTGATGGTGCGACTAGCGGGCAGACGTCCGACTCCCCCGCAAGCGAGGATGAGTTTTACGACCGAATGAGCAAAGGCACGGGCGTATCGATCGATCTACTGGAACGCCTGGTACACATCCATGACAATGCTCCCCACGTGGTCTTGAAGACCGGCGCGCTGCCCAAGGAAAATTCTGCGGCACAGAAGCTCATCACGCTGCTGATCACCGTTGCGACTCACTATTGGACAGGCGACCCCGAAGTTGACTTAGCGCTCGCTCGTGCTGAGTGCGAGCAGTTCAACCGCGCGGATAGCAACTTTGCGAAGAACGTGGACAGGATCGAAAATATCGTGATTACCGGCGCAAAAGGTGGCAACAAGCGGGTCAAGATCCGCCGGGCATACCTGGACTCGTTTAAGGCCGAAGTGTTGAAATACGGGCAGTTCGCGGAGTGACTGCTGGGGCTATTGAGGCTGGCTTTCTCGCTGCGGGGGTGCCTGCCGATCTTGTCGCTGAAGTGATCGCGGCATATCAAGAGGCCAAGACCCGGTTCCACCGTCGCGACTACCGGCCGTCATCTGTCGAGGGTGCACGATTCTCTGAGGCTGTGTTCCGGGTGCTTCAGTGGGCAGCCTTGGGCACTTACACGGCAGTTGGGGCCAATCTGCCGAAGGTGCCTACGCTCCTGGGCCAGTTAGCGCAGACAACCAGCGCCGACGACAGCATCCGGATACACATTCCCCGAACACTCCAGGCTGTGTACGACATCCGGAACAAACGGAATGTTGCGCACCTGGGGAGCATCGAGATCGGGCTGCAGGACTCCGGCCTCGTTATCCACATACTGGACTGGGTTATGACGGAGCTAGTTCGGCTGTACCACAATGTGCCGACTGCCGAAGCCCAGAAAATCATCGAGGACATCGTCAAGAAGGAAGTGCCGGCGGTGCAGGTCATCGACGGGTTTCCGCGCTTGCTCAAGGACGTGGCAGGCACACATCACATGCTGCTGTTGCTTTATCGAGAGGGTGCAGCAGGCATGGAGGCGTCACAACTTCGCGCGTGGCTACCGGATAATCACCGTAGAAACTACGCCCGGAACGTCAAAACGCTCGACGAAAGACACCATGTTCACCTGTCGGGCGAACGAGTCTTTCTGACTGATCTCGGCATTGCGGAGGTCGAGAGCAAAGGGCTACTGAACCCGCTCTAGCGACCGGGCGGTCACCCTCCATGTATCAGCAGCAGGTTGCTCGGTCCGCAACCCCGTTTGTAGGCCTTACATTGCGGCGATACGGTCGGTATCATTTGATTCTGTCGGACATGAAACCTCCGGCGAGGCGGGACAGCACCGGCGTAACTCCCTTTGCAGCCATATGCAACGAACCTAACCTTTTTCGGACTCCGGTGACCGAGCATAAGGCAGGGGTTTGTTGTGCTCGATTTCGCTGTAGCTGCTGTCTTGGCCGCACTTTTGTCTCGCACTCTCTGGCTCGTGTTCTGCGTTTGGGTCGTCAAGACTCAGCCGAAGCGTGCGGTCAAAATCATTGCGGCAACAAACCAGTCCTTCCCGATGAAGTGGAAGCGTCTGCTCTGACTACGAGTTCGCGACAGCAGCGAACTTAAGTACATTGCTGTCGAAAGTGGCTACACCGCGCCCGACCTTCGGGGCGGCCAGTTCGTCCTCGTTGATGTAGTCCGCGTAGGTAGTTAGCGTCAAAACGAAGCTGGAATGTCCCAGCCATTTCGAAACCTGCATGTAGTGCTCCCCCGCGCTCAGGTTCATCGTGGCGAAGGTGTGCCGCAGGTCGTGAAACCGCACAGACCCTAGGCCAAGAGCTGCGGTGGCGGGCTGCAGGTAGTTGTCGTACAGGTTGTCCGCGTTGACCGGCTTAGCCCAGTCGAAATTCGAACGGCTGCGGCGACCGGGGAACAACGGGACGTGCGGGTACTTGCCGGCGAAAGGATGCACCTGGGTCAGGTACTCCCGCATCTCATCTGCCAACCACGCTGCCAGCGGCACCACCCGGTCGGAGCTGGCCTCAGACTTCGGGGTTCCATAGGTCCAACTTCCGGACTTTCGTACAGCAGTCCGTAGGATTCGGATGCTTCCGACCGTGCCCGGGATATCCGATAGCGTGACGTCCTGAACCTGCAGACCCTGTAGCTCGCTTGCCCGCACACCGGTATGCGCGGCGAAGAGCACAGCCAGCGCATACACCGCGTTCCCCTGCCCGTTGGACGAGTTGGCCGCGATCCAGTCATATACCGCTGCTACGTGGTTGGCGGTCAGCGGACGGTGACTAAACGGCTTGCGGGTGTCTGAGGCAGCCCTTCGCTTGGTTGTCCGTCGCGGCCCAGGAAGCACTGGGTTCTGCGAAATCGCGCCGTCACGGACAGCGGTATCAAGCATGCGCTTGAGCGTTCCGACAATGTGCTTGACCGTCTTCGGGCTGCGGACCACCAGGCAGGTGCCGGGGGTGGTGGGTTTGCGAGTGGGGTCAGGCTTGCCGCGAGTGACAAAGCTGCGGCGCTGGTGAGGGGCGAACAAGCTAGCCCGGAAGCGGTCAACATCTGCTGCGGTGATGGCTGCCACCGGCTTGCTGCCAAACTCCRGCGCAATATGTGTCCGGTACAGCTTCTCGTAGCCGTCGATGGTGGCTGGCTCGATCTGTCCGACCAGACTATCCAGGTACTGCCGGGCATAGATGCCCAGAGCCGTGTTGGCCTTCGTCTTCGCACTGCTCGGGTCGATGCCCCTAGTGCCCGCTAAGCCGTTCTCCACCTCCAGCAGACGAGCCTTGGCTGCCTTCTCGGTGTCGAAGGTGTCAGTGCGCTGCAGTGTCTTGCCGGGAACAACGGCACCGAACTCATCTCGCACCGGCTCACGCCAACACACCACATAGCTCTTGACCTGCCGCCCCTTGGCTCTGGCCGTCGTTTCGCGAACCCTGATGTACGCCATCTCAGCTGTCCTCTTCCACACCGTTGGAAGCCATGCCCTTGCAGGTTGGCTCTGGCAGTGGCCGCTGTGTCGGTTCTGCCTTCTCGGCACTCGGGTCATCACGGTCATCTGGCCGCTGCTCTTGCTTCATGCCGACACCGCCTCAGCCGTGGCACTGCGGTAAATGCGGCGCACTGTCGACGGTTGCCATGCCGGATTGCCTAGTGGCGATAGCACTTTCTCGGAGGTGAGCGCGGAAGCGATAGCGTCGTAAGTCCAGCCGGCGTCTCGGTCGCGAACGATCCGCCGCACCACCGAAGCGGATGCCGCTCTAGGCCTTCCGATTCGCTCGCCTCTGCGCTTCTTCGCCGCAAGCGCGGCCTTAGTTCTCTCCGAGATTAATTCGCGTTCGAACTGCGCAAAGTTGACCAACATCATCGCCTGCATCCGGCCCGCCGCCGTGGTCAGATCCACCCCCAGATCCAGAATCACCAGCGACCACCCCTGCACCTGCGCTGATTCGATGATGTTGGAGGCGTTCACGATTGATCGGCTCAAGCGATCCAACTTCGCCACCACCAGACCGTCACCCTGCCCAGAAGCTAGAAGCTGCAGCAGTTCTGACAGCTTCGGACCGATGGACTTCCCCGACACGCCTTCGTCCGCGAAGTGCTCCACAGTCCAGCCGCGCCGAGCAACCTCGCTGTCGATGGTGTCGCACTGTGCCTCTACACCGTTGCGCCTGTCGGCCTGTTCGTCCGTGCTCACTCGCGTGTAGCCAAACATCAACGGTGACATCGAATCCCGTTTCCCTACCTTCGTCGCCATGTTGTCGTTCCCTTCGGTTGGGGCGTAACCGAGCGGTTGCGCCTTACGCCTTAACTTTTAGCCGACTGACACAACGGTGGCTACAATGACTGACCTGCAGAAACTCGCCCTCTAGCGCCGTCTGCGGTCAGATTGACCCCAGGGCAGGCCGTGGCTTTCTGCCATCGCACGGTTTGCCCAGTTCGCGACCTGCATGGCGGCCTCACCTGTGATGTGCCGAGAGGGCGGCTGAGATTGCCGGTCGCGGTCGCGCTCAGGCGGTCGGGGCTGTCGTGGCGGCCCGGTGGGCGCAGGCTGCGCGCCGTACTCGTCAGCTTCAGCGTGGCCATCACTCCCGGCCTCCGCGTGCTCGTCATCGGCGTATCCTGGGTAGGCAGGGGCCGGGGAGGTGGAAGCGCCGGCTGCTATGCCCTCTCCGATAGGCACACTAGGGAATCCTGCTACTGCAGGATCGCCGCCGATGCTCTCGAATACGGTCTCATAGGGTTTCATTTCGCCCTGGGACAGCACGACTTCGGACGGCGCTTTCAAACCCGCGCGGTCGAGCGCATCTCGGATGGCGTTGAGACGCACTGCCTCTGATTCTCCGCTGATCGCGATGCCGAGTAGCTTCTTCGCCATCAGGTCAGCGGCGTTCTCGAGACGGACGCGAGCAGCGTTGCGAACGTGGCGTGTTGCCCCTCCATGCGTACGGCATACCGTCGCACCTTTGATCGCAGCCTTCAGGCAGCGGTCACCGTTACCTTTGTGCGCGACGCATCTTCGCGACTGCACCTCGGGAGAGGCAAGCGTCCACCATTCTTCGCTCCACCGCGGATAGTCCATGCGTGGGTTAGTCGATACCTGCCTAACCGGAAGATTGGGTGTGTCAACGATTTCCACTGCCTCAGCGTCGAGAATTTCGTTATCGTCGCTCATTTGGATCTCCGATCCTTCTGTACAGCTACGTTTTCGCTGGTCACGGCGTTTTCACCACTTGCCACCACTTCGGTCCTATTCTCCGAATTGCCTATAGCGCATGACAGGAATAGGCCGAAAGTGGTGAAAGTGGTGACAGGGCAACATCCCAGGTCAGCCATCTGCGTCCTCCTTGTCGAGCACCAGTCCGGCCCATCTCCACACCTTGTCGGGCAGGCCCTGCACGCGCTCGAAGCCAAGGCCCTTCAGTGCCTGGCTGAACTGCTTCGGCCCCAGTGGCATTCCGGTCGTTCCGGGGTTGTCTTCGTAGAACCACTTGACGTACGCATCCACGATCTCGGTGGACGTTGGGTAGTGCGCTCCGTGCTCCACTGCAGCGGCTGCCTGCGCACCGACTAGGCACCGCTCGTCGATGAACCGACCGGCCTTGTTGTTGTTCAGCCGGTAGCGCTTGGTCGCCATGCAAACTTCTTCCGGCTCTTCCAGCCCGTGTTGAAGAGCGTCCCTGTACCCCTGGACCAGGCTGGTGAGGATGCCGTCTGCCTCGCGCTGGGTGGCAAGCTTCTCCGCCAGCTGTTCGTCCTGGTCCTTCTCGGCCAGCTCGACCGTGAAGGGAATGGTCTTCATCCGCTTCCACACGCCCATATCGTTGGAGTCGACCTGCGGGAGATTGTTGGTCACCATCACCAGAAGCCAGGTCACCGGCATCTGGATTTCGTTCTTGTGCATGGCGCGGGCGTTGATGAACTGGTTGCCGGTGAGTTCCTTCATCAAAGCGGCGTTGAGCTTGCGGCCCTCGTTGATCTCGGCCGTGACAACAAACCGCCTACCTCTCAACGAGAACAGGCGCGTGGGGTGCGGTGATCCCTTCTGCTCGAGCAGCAGTTCTGAGTT
The DNA here is from genome assembly GCF_056400845.1 of Mycobacterium sp. P4_H6. Classification (NCBI taxonomy): domain Bacteria; kingdom Bacillati; phylum Actinomycetota; class Actinomycetes; order Mycobacteriales; family Mycobacteriaceae; genus Mycobacterium; species Mycobacterium sp. P4_H6. The sequence goes on from NZ_JBFUKN010000074.1 coordinate 27,721, forward strand.
GGCTTGATAGCCGTACCCGTTGAGTCCGCCCAGCGCGGTGATGATCGCTTCGTACGTCTTGCTTTTGCCGTTGCGTCCCTTCGGGCCATGAAGTACCGCCAGCATGTTCGGTTCCGGCAACGTGCCGATCAGCACGCCTTTGCCGAACACCCGCAGCAGATACCGCCGCACCGGCTTCGGCAATATGCGATCCAGGTGGGCATCCCACACCGGGCCGACCTTGTCGCGCTGATCGCCGAAATAGCGTCCGTGCGTGATTCGGGTCATCAGGTCTGCCGGGTCGTGGTCCTTGACCTTCAACGTCCGCAGATCGAGCGTGCCGTTGGGCATGTTGAGCAGATGCGAGTCTGCGTCGAGTCGGTGTACCGACCGAGCGAACACGGGATTGCTCTCCGCCATCTTGAGCACGCCGGCAACACCGCTTGCCGTACTCCAGCACTTCTTCACGTCAGCCAGCAGCTTGTCGGCCCGCTGCGGGTTCGTCGCCTGCAGGTTGACCGCTCGCATGGCGGCGCGCTTCAGCGTTGCCTTGACCGCCTCAACGCTTCTGCCGATGTCATCCTCTTGCCAGTGCGTACCAGTCCAGTAGAACCACCCGGTCGGCGTATTCGTGACATAGATCAGGTGGCCGTCGAAGTACCGCGCCAGGAAGTGCGAAAGACGTACCTGCCCAGCATGATCATTGGTGCTGAACCGTTTGGATTGCGGCGGATCACTGCCAGCGACGGGTGAGTTCCCGTCGTCGTTGGCGCCGACACCGGCATTGGGGTCTGGCATAATCGGGGTTACTTCCTCTCGCGACGTGACCCGTTCTCTCTCACCAGAACTGAGCGGGTCACGTTTCTGTAATCGGCCAGGCTTCACCGCCTTAGTTGAGCCACTATGGGTCGTGGCTGCGTGCCACGGGTCTACTGGTCAGCTCACCCGGTCACCGGCAAGCCAGATCTCCACGTCGTGGTGCGCGTAGTAGACACGACCGTTGACCTTGGTGAGCTTCAGCGGCTTGTGGTTCTTGTACGCAGCGGTGATGACCGAGTTCTCGGTGATGTGCTTGAGGCCGCGCGCGTGGGCAATGGCAACAACCTCCGCGCGATCGTAGAACTGTTTCACTGGCGCAGACATTCTCACTCTCCGATGATGAGCGGGTCGGGGCCGAATGCCGCCAACCGCAGGCACTTTCGAATTTAGCCGACCAACGCGCGCCAAGCATCAGTCTGACGCCGGAAGCTAATGCCCTGCAACGCAATACAGCGGCCACACCGACGCGAAACGTCAATGTAGCCGCCGCAGCGGTCGAAACTTTGGCAGCCTCCTACTAGCTACGCATACTCTCTGGAGTCGGTTCCGGGACACCGGTCGCTTTTGACCTTCAGCGCTTCGGTGCTGCTGCTCTCGGCCACTGCAATCGCCCAATAGACCAAGCGGGTGAACTCTTGGCGGTCACGGTCCCAGTGATCGCGAAGGGTGCGTATCACTGACCGGGCGGGAACGTAGCCGATGCGGGCCTCACTCAAACCGACCTTGAGAGCTTCGCGCATCGCGTCGTGAGGACTTCTCCCCCGCCGCAGCTGGCTGTCATGCAGCTTCACCAGGGCGGCCACCTTGTGCGGTCGGGCGTTGTCCTTGTACCGGTTGCAGAACTGACCGACAGTCGACCTGTTGCGGGTGTCCACACTCCCGGCACCTGCCTGCCCGCTCTGTGTCATTAGGTAACTGACCAGCTCAGCCGGGATAGCCGGCAGTTCACCGGCACGCACGACGCGACGGTCGCCATAGGGAGGCATCACCACTCCACCGCCCATGCACCGCACCTCGCCGAACGGCAGCGTCGGATTACCCAACAGGAGGCCCCGGCCCAGCTTGAGCCAGTAATGGCCCCGGTTCGGGCTCTCGTCGGGTCGGGTGTTCACATACACCGCGTGCGCCAGGTGCTCGCGCACATGCTGGGGCGTGGACTGGGGACGATCAACGTCGATCACTACGCAGCCGAACCCGCCCGGACTGGTCGCAAGGGCCTTGAAGGGTCCGAACTGTTCTCGCCACTGAGCCAGCGTTGCTCGCGATGTCGTGATGTCTCGGTACCCGACCAGGTTCCAGCACGATTTGCCCTTGCCTTTTGACGGGTCAAACGGTGCCACAGGGATACCGTGCGCGGCGTACTCACAAGCCGCGTCGAATACATCCAGGCCGGTCACATCCGGAAACGATAGGGACATCTCACGAACCTGCCCGCAGGTCAGCATCAGCCTCGGCGAGGAGCTGCAGAGCTTCGGCCCGTTTGGTCTCAACCTTGGCCAGCTGCGCTCGCCGCACGTTGTCCGGTCTCAGGTCGTCCAGTGCCTGCCGGGCGGCAGCCTTGGCCACCACCGCCCGCACAGTCTCGGTGGACACCTGCAGCCGAACGCTGATCGCAGCGGTGCAGTACCCCTGTTGGTGTAGTTGGACTATGCGTTGCTGCTCGAACATCAGTGGTCGAATGGGTCGTCTTGGCTGTCGGGCTCAGGCGCTGTTGGGCCTTCGTCGTACCAGGGCAGCGGGCCACGTTGCGGGTACTCATCGCCGGTCCAACTTGGGTCGTCCATTCGCTGGCGGCACAGTGAGCAGATGTAGAGAATGACCAGCGTCTCGCCTCGATTAACGATATACGCGGTCAATGGCATCGTCGGTGGCGTGTTCGCGAAGTACTCGCACCCGCGGATGCAGTGGACCTGGCACCGCAGTTTGTCGTCCTTATACGCTGCGGCGACCTGCTCCCACTGGCCATAATCCTGCAGCGGAACCCACATGAAGGTGCGTGCAGGCAGGCTGTACACATAGGCGCGCGGACAGATATCGCCGCCTTGGTAGTCAGGTCGCCACCTGGTGTCCAAACCCGGTTCGGGAATGTCTAGGTGCATTTCCTCGAAATCATCCTGATTGTCGGGGCGAAGCGCTTCCCGCAGCTTCTCGGCGGCGGCGGCCTGTGCCTTCGGGTTGTTGTCGAGTTCAGCCACAGGAACGCCGAGCAGGTTGTCCATTTCTTCGGCCATCGCGTTGATTCCCGCCCACTGATCCGGCATCACCGGTGGCAGACCGGCTATCGCGTTATCGCGATTCAACTGCTGCCAGTGCGCGCGGTCATACTGCTGATCTTCGGAATCGATATCGGTCACGTTGGTGCCTCTCACTCGGTCCAGCTCGGTACTAGGTCATCAATGGATGCTGCGGTCTCACAGGGCCTCCACCAAGGCATCCAGCGATTCCCGGCTCCAATAGGCCTTGCGGCCTACGACCTTCGGGCGTGGCAGTTTCCCGGTGTAGTAGGCGTGGTACTTCACCGTTTCCACAGTGGCTGCGATGAACCCAAGGCTGTTCAGGTACCGCGCGGCGTCGGTCACGTCTAGGTACTGTGCGAAGGAAGCGATTCTTGTCATAGCTACAACGGTGCTCTCTGGCGTTTCTGTACGAAATCGACTGCAGGCCTTGCCCGCTGAGTCCCACTCTAGCCGACCGTGGCCCGCGCGTCCGCCCCGTTCGCGGGTGATGCGCGCCGGAACATGATGGGGTATAACCGTTTTCATCGGGCCGCGGTACGACCGCATAAGCTCCCGTACGGCGAGAGTCGGCACCCTAGCGCAGGCGCGGCTGGAATCTACCTTTCAGCTCGGGCCGCGCTTGCGAGCCTGGGTGTTCCAGACCCTATTTGAAAGGCTCGCACCGATGAGTGCTCTCGCAGCCCCGCGCACCAATCTTGATCACTTGCATCCGCTCTGGCATCTGCCGCCGTTCGGCGCGGAAGGTGGTTACGCCACTGCTGGGGACGCACTGGTCAACACCACCGCCGACGGCGTCGACCTGAATGTCATCTGGGACGAAGTGGCCGCAGTGGTCAAGGCGTGGAACGCGGAACGGTCAGCATTGACGAATCTGCTGACGTTCAACACGACCAACACCGCCGATGCCATCCCGCAGAGCCGATCGGTGGACAGCTTCGAGGAAGCGTCCGAGTTCGGTCAGCCCGAGAGCATGCGGCCACCGGCTCACTACGAGCTGATGGGCTACACCTTCAAGGACT
>NZ_JBFUKN010000075.1:0-31347 GCF_056400845.1 Mycobacterium sp. P4_H6
GATCAAGCCGGCCTTCAAGGAGGACGGTGTGATCCACGCCGGCAACTCCAGCCAGATCTCCGACGGTTCGGCCGCACTGCTGATCACCTCGGCGGAGAAGGCAAAAGAGCTGGGCCTCAAGCCCCTTGCCAAGGTGCACACCGCGGTGCTCGCGGGCGCCGACCCGGTCATCATGCTGACCGCGCCGATCCCGGCCACCCAGAAGGCGCTGGCCAAATCCGGCCTGACCGTCGATCAGATCGGTGTCTTCGAGGTCAACGAGGCGTTCGCGCCGGTGCCGCTGGCGTGGCTGAAGGACATCGGGGCCGACGAGAGCCGGCTGAACCCCAACGGCGGCGCCATCGCCCTGGGCCACCCGCTCGGCGGGTCCGGTGCGCGGATCCTGACCACGCTGCTCTACCACATGCGGGACAACAACATTCAGTACGGACTGCAGACCATGTGTGAAGGTGGCGGTCAGGCGAACGCGACCATCCTGGAACTGCTGTGACCTCGGCCGAGGCGCCTGGCGCGCTCACCGAGCGGCGCGGGAACGTCCTGATCATCACGATCAACCGGCCCGAGGCCCGCAACGCCGTCAACGCGGCGGTGTCCATCGGTGTCGGCGACGCTCTGCAGGCCGCGCAGGAGGATCCGGAGGTCCGGGCGATCGTGCTCACCGGCGCCGGGGACAAGTCGTTCTGCGCCGGTGCCGATCTGAAGGCGATCTCGCGCGGGGAGAACCTGTTCCACCCGGATCACCCGGAGTGGGGCTTCGCCGGGTACGTGCGGCACTTCGTCGACAAGCCGACCATCGCCGCGGTCAACGGCACCGCACTGGGCGGCGGCACCGAACTGGCCCTGGCCAGTGACCTGGTGGTCGCCGAGGAGCGCGCCAAATTCGGTCTGCCCGAGGTGAAGCGCGGTCTGATCGCCGGCGCCGGCGGGGTGTTCCGCATCGTGCAGCAGCTGCCGCAGAAGCTGGCGCTGGAGCTGGTGTACACCGGCGAACCGCTGTCTTCGGCGGATGCGCTCAAGTGGGGCCTGATCAACAAGGTGGTGCCGGACGGCACCGTCGTCGACGCCGCACTGGAACTGGCCGAACGCATTGCGGTCAACGCGCCGTTGGCCGTTCGGGCCAGCAAGCGGGTGTCCTACGGCGCGATCGACGGCGTCGTCGCCGCCGACGAGCCGTTCTGGAAACAGACCTTCGGCGAGTTCGCCACCCTTCTCAAGACCGAAGACGCACAAGAGGGACCGATGGCTTTCGCGCAGAAGCGCGAGCCGGTCTGGAAAGCGAAGTAACAGTGAAGAGACTGGTTTTCGAAACCGAGCACGAGCAGCTTCGGGAGACTGCCAAGCAGTTCCTGGAGAAGGAGTGTCTGCCCAACGTCGAGAAATGGGAGGCCGACCGCCTCGTCGCCCGCGAAGCGTATGTGGCAGCAGGCAATTACGGCCTGATCGGGTTCAACATGCCCGAGGAGTACGGCGGCGGCGGAGTCGACGACTTCCGGTTCAACGCGGTGATCGTCGAGGAGTTCTCCAAGTTCGGGCTGGCCTGCCCGGGTGTCAGCCTGCAGAACGACATCGTGGGCCCGTACTTCAAGAACCTGGCCACCAAGGAGCAGCTGGAGCGCTGGATGCCCGGCTTCGCCAGCGGAGAGCTGATCGGCGCGATCGCCATGAGCGAGCCCGGCGCGGGCAGCGACCTCGCCGGCATCAAGACCACCGCGGTACGCGACGGCGACGACTTCATCATCAACGGATCGAAGACGTTCATCTCGGCCGGTATCAACTCCGACCTGGTGGTCGTGGTGGCGCGCACCGACCCGGAAGCCGGTCACAAGGGCTTCTCACTGCTGGTGGTGGAGCGCGACACCCCGGGCTTCACCCGAGGCCGCAAGCTGGACAAGATGGGCCAGCACGCCGCCGACACCTCCGAGCTGAACTTCGAGGACGTCCGCGTCCCCGCGGCCAACCTGCTCGGCACCGAGGGCAAGGGTTTCTACCATCTGATGGAGAACCTGCCGTCCGAGCGCCTGTCCATCGCCATCGCCGGTGTCGCCGGGGCGCGCGCCACGTTCAACGAGACGCTGCAATACGTCAAGGACCGCAAGGCATTCGGGCAGCCGATCGGCAGCTTCCAGAACAGCCGCTTCGTGATGGCCGAGCTGGACACCGAACTCGACATCGCCGAGCAGTACGTCGACCGGTGCCTGCGCGCCGTCGTCGACGGTGAACTGACCGCGGTGCAGGCCTCCAAGGCCAAGTGGTGGTGCACCGAGCTCGGCAAGAAGGTCGTCGACTCCTGCCTGCAGCTGCACGGCGGCTACGGCTACATGAACGAGTACCGCGTGGCCAAGGATTACGTCGATGTGCGCATCCAGACGATCTACGGTGGCACCACCGAGATCATGAAGGAGATCATCGGCCGCGATCTGGGTCTGTAAGTCCCACAACGCAAGAACGGCGCCCACTCAGAAGAGTGGGCGCCGTTTTTGCGTATGAACTAGCCGGCGGGTGCAGGCGCCGTCACCGTGACGGTCTGGGTGGCCGTCGCAGGCGTCTCGGCAGCCCCGGACGTCGGCGCGGCCGACGTCGTGGTCTCGGTGGCGGACGTGGTCGACGTGGTGCTGGTCGTCGAGGTGCTGGTGGTGACCGGGGTCGGCGCCGCGGCCGGGTCCAGCACGGTGTCGATGATGTAGACGCGCATGTGGTCCGCGCCGATACCGCCGCACTCGACCTTGGCGTCGTTGACCGTGATGTCGCCGCCGCTGCCCTTGACGATCACCGGCTTACCCTGCTGGGTGTAGATGGTGCCCTCGATATCGTCGGGGCCGAGGATGCCGAGCGCCATGTGGTAGTACACCAGCGCGGTCAGTGCGACCGGGTCGGTCTTGAGCGACTCCAGCTTCTCGGGCGGCAGTTTCGCGAACGCCGCATCGCTGGGCGCGAACACGATGTACGGGCCGTTGTCGAGCACGGCGGCCACGTTCACCTCCGGGTTCACCTGGCCGGAGATGGCGTTGCTGAAGGTCGAGATCGCCGGGATGCTCGCCAGTGCGGTCGAGGACTGCGCCTTGGCCAGGCCGGTCAGCGAACCGGGGCCGGTGGCCTCGGACTTCACGGTGGCGTCACACGTGGGGCCCTTCGGTTCTGCGATCACCATCTGGGGGGTGGTGGTGGGATCGTCGGCGTGAGCCGTCACGGTGGTTCCTGCGAAAACGATGGCCGACGATGCGACCATGACGCCGAAGAGCTTGCCGGTGCGAGCGTGCACGTGTTTTTCCTCCCGCTCATGACTGGGTCGGCGCGTCTCAAGCGGGGACGCGGCTGACCGGTTTGTTGAAAGCCTCGGTTTCAAAGCCTCTGGCGTCCCCGCGGCGCCGGATGAATCGTATGCGTCCTGGTGAGCGCAGCCAAATGCTACGGAACCGGCACTACCGGCCTGCGCACTCCGGCGCAGAGCAGCGCGGCCCCGAAACACAACCCGGCGGCAAGGTAAAACGCCAGGTCATAGGTGCCTTGGAGATCCCGGATCCAGCCCGCGCCGGCCGCTGCGATCGCCGCTCCTAGCTGGTGTGAGGCGAACACCCAGCCGAACACGATGGGCGAGCGGGTTCCGAAGAAATCGCGGCACAGCACGATCGTCGGCGGCACGGTCGCCACCCAGTCCAGCCCGTAGAAGATGATGAACACCCATGTGCCCGGCTCGGCGTTCGGGGAGAGCAGCGACGGCAGCAACAGCAGTGAGACACCGCGCCCGGCGTAGTAGACGCACAGCAGCAGGCGCGGATCCACCCGGTCGGTGAGCCAGCCCGAGAAGATGGTCCCGGCCACGTCCAGGACGCCGATGGTGGCCAGCAGGCCGGCCGCCAGCGTGGTGGGCATGCCGTGGTCGTTGGCCGCCGGGATGAAATGCGTGCCGATGAGGCCGTTGGTGGTCATCCCGCAGATCGCGAAGCTGGCGGCGAGCAGCCAGAACGCGCGGGAGCGCAACCCGATGCGCAGCCCGTCGAAGGCGGCGCTGAAGGTGCCCGTCGGCAGCACGGTGGGCTCGGATGCGCCGGGATCGGACGGGTCGGCGCCGTACGCGGTCAGTCCGATGTCCTGCGGACGGTTGCGCATGAACACCGCCACCAGCGGCACCACGGCCAGCGCGGCGGCGGCCACGATGAGCGATGCCCAGCGCCAGCCGTGCCGGGTGGTCACCTCGGCCACCACGGGCAGGAAGATCAGTTGTCCGGTGGCGCTGGCGGCGGTCAGCACACCGGTGACCAGGCCGCGCCGGGCCTCGAACCACCGGGTGGCCACCGTCGCGACGAATCCCATCGAGATGGCGCCGGTCCCGATGCCGACGAGCACACCCCACAAGAGCACCAGCTGCCAGCTGGCGGTCATGACGACGCTGAGCGCCGAGCCTGCGGCGATCAGCACGAGCGCGCCGGACAGCACCGGCCGGACACCGAAGCGGTCCATCAGTGCGGCGGCGAACGGGGCGGTGAGGCCGTAGAGCGTCATGTTGACGGCCATCGCCACGCCGACGGTGCCGTGCGACCAGCCGAACTCGTGGTGCAGCGGGTTCATCATCACCCCGGGCACCGACCTGAAGGCGGCGGCGCCGAGGATCGCGACGAAGCTGACGCCGGCCACGACCCATGACCAATGCAGGCGGCCGCGGGCGCGCAGAAGTGTCATGGGTCGATGTTCGCCGTTCCCGAAGGTGCCGCCTAGTGGCATAAACGACAGCACTCATCAAAAACGTGCCAAACTGGGGTATGCACCGCGTGACCGTCCTGCTGTTGCCGCCGGTAGTCGGCTTCGACGCCACCATCGCGCCGACGCTGTTCGGCCAGGCGGAGGGACCGGATGGCGCCCCGCTCTACGCGGTCACGGTGTGTTCCCTCGGTTCCGGGCCGGTGCCGACGATCAACGGCTTCTCGATGACCGCGACAGCCGGCCCCGAGGCCCTGGCCTCCGCGGACACCGTCGTCATCCCCGGTACCCGATACGCACCCGCCCGCATCGACGGCACGCTGGAACCCGAGGTCGCGGCCGCGCTGCGCACCATCCGGCCCGGCACCCGGGTGGTGTCCATCTGTACCGGCGCGTTCGTACTGGCCGCCGCCGGGCTGCTGGACGGGCGGCCGGCGACCACGCACTGGCGCTTCGCCGACACGCTGCGCGCGCTGTTTCCCAGCGTGCTGGTCGACGAGAACGTGCTGTTCGTCGATGACGGCGATGTGCTCACCTCGGCGGGGCTGGCCGCCGGGATCGACCTGTGCCTGCACATCATCCGGTCCGATCACGGCACCCAGGTCGCCAACGAGGTGGCCCGCTACTGCGTGGTGCCCCCGTGGCGGGAGGGCGGTCAGGCGCAGTTCATCGACCGGCAGGTGCCGGTCGCCGATCACGCCTCCACCGCCGCCACCCGGGAGTGGGCGCTGGCCCATCTCGACGAGGAACTGACGGTGCAGGCGCTGGCCCGGCACGCCCACATGAGTCCGCGCACCTTCAATCGCCGCTTCCGCGCGGAAACCGGTGAGGCGCCGGGCAGTTGGATTCGCAACCGGCGCATCGACCGGGCGCGGGAGCTCCTGGAGTCGCGGGATCTGCCCGTCGATGAGGTCGCGCGGCTGTCCGGGCTGGGCACCGGCGGCAACCTGCGTCACCATCTGCGCCGCGGCGTCGGCATGTCCCCGTCCAGTTATCGCAAGGTGTATCAGGGCGTCTAGTTACGATGACGGCCATGCCTGAACCGCTGATCATCCCCATCCAGGGCCGCGCCCCGCAGTTGCACGCCGAATCGTGGGTGGCGCCGAACGCCAGTGTGATCGGTCCGGTGACGCTGGCCGCCAAGGTCAGCGTCTGGTACAACGCCACCTTGCGTGCCGAGTTCGAACCCATCGAGATCGGGTTCGGCTCCAACCTCCAGGATGGTGTCACTGCTCACGTTGATCCGGGTTTTCCGCTGCGCGTCGGCAGCGGTGTGAGCGTCGGTCACAACGCGGTGCTGCACGGGTGCACCATCGAGGACGACTGCCTGATCGGGATGGGCGCGATCGTGCTCAACGGGGCGGTCATCGGCGCAGGATCGCTGGTGGGGGCGGGTGCGGTGGTCCCGCAGGGCGCCGTCATCCCGCCCGGTTCGCTGGTCGCCGGGGTGCCGGGCAAGGTGCGCCGCGACCTCAGCGAGGACGAGAAAGCGGGCAACAAACTGAACGCGCAGGTGTATCAGGGGCTCATCGAGCTGCACCGCTAGTCCGGTTTCGTCCGCGCCGGCGTGGGTACGTTGGGGCTATGCGGATCCTGTTGACGGGTGCCACCGGTTACATCGGCTCGCGCCTCGTCACCGAACTGCTCGAGGCCGGCCACGAAGTCGTGGTGACCAGCCGAAACCCCGCGCGGCTGGGGGAGTACGGCTGGTTCGACGACGTCACCGTCGTCGCGATGGACGCTCGCGAATCCGAGTCCACCGCAGTGGCTTTCGAGTTGGCCGGCCAGATCGATGTGGTGTACTACCTGCTGCACGGCATCGGGGAATCCGGTTTCCGGGAATCCGACAACCGCGCCGCGGCCAATGTCGCCGAATCGGCCCGGGCCGCCGGGGTGCACCGCATCGTCTACCTGGGTGGATTCGTCCCGGGCGGTGAGACGCTGTCCGACCATCTGGCCGGGCGCGCCGAGGTGGCCGAGGCCCTGCACGTCGACGGCGGCGCCGAGGTCGTCTGGCTGGGCGCCGCGTTGATCATCGGCGCGGGGTCGACGTCGTTCGAGATCCTGCGCTATGTCAGCGATCGGTTCCCGGTGCTGCCGCTGCCGAGCTGGATGTCCAATCCGATCGATCCGATCTCGATCCGCGATGTGCTGTATTACCTTGTGGCCGCGGCAGACTCGGATCGTGTCCCGGCCGGTTCCTATGACATCAGCGGCACGGAGACCACCACCTACCGTGACTTGATCGCCAGCTACGCGCGGTTGAACGGCAACTGGCAGTTCGAGGTCCCGGTCGGCGGTGTGCCCACCGGGCTGGTCTCGCTGGTCTCGGCCGCGGTGCTGCCGGTGCCCGGCGGGCTGACCGCGGATCTGACTGCCTCCCTTGACTATCCGATGACCGCCAACGGTAACGGGCTGCGCGATCTGGTGCCCGATCCCGACGGTGGTCTGTTGAGCATCGACGACGCCATCCAGCGGGCACTGGCCATGCACCCGCGCCGTCCGGTCAACAACCTGGCCGATTCCCATCACCTCGCCGACACCGACCCGGATTGGGCCGGCGGCGACACCGCCCGCATCCGGCAGCTGACACCGTGGATCGCCAGACCGGCGTTGTCCATGCTGACGCCGCTGCCGGGCCCCGCCAGAGCAGCGGTGCGCACCGGCCTCGACGCGCTGGCGGATCTGGCGGCGAAAGTCGATCCGCGATGACAGGGCCCGTGACCCCGCCGACAAGTTGGACCGGTGAGCTGCGCAGGATCGCAGCCAGGAAGGCGCCACCTTTCAACGAGGCGCCCGCGGTGATCGGCAGACGCAAATTCGTGGTCGGCGCCGTGCTTTTGATCGGTGCCGCATTGCTCGGCTATTCCTTGAGCCGGCCGCCCGGAGACGACACGTTCGTCTGGCTCACCCTCGCGCTGGCCGGTGTGTGGGCCACGGGAGCATTTCTCTCCGGGCCATTGCACATGGGGCACGTCGATTTCCGCGGACGGGACCGGCGTCCGGTCATCACCGGGACGGCGATCGGGCTGGGGCTCGGGGCGGTGTTCGTGCTCGGCGGCTTGGTGGCGCGCGAAATCCCGGGCATCAACGACTACATCCGCGATGTCTTGCAGTACTCGAACGCCGGCCCGCTGTACCTGATCGTCTTCATCACGGTGATCAACGGACTCGCGGAGGAGATGTTCTTCCGCGGCTCGCTGTACACGGCGCTGCTCAAGCACCATCCGGTGGCCGCCTCCACCGTGTTGTACGTGATTGCCACAGCGGCCACCACGGGTAATCCGATGCTCGGTTTCGCCGCGATCATCCTTGGCTCCGTCTGTGCGGTCTTACGCCGCGCGACCGGCGGGGTGCTGGCGCCCATGCTTGTCCATTTCTTCTGGGGCCTGGTGATGGTGCTGGCGCTGCCGCCCATCTTCGGTGTCTGACTTCGGATTTCGCTAAGCGTCGAGCGGGTGCTCGATCTCGTCGCGGTACATCCGGGCAGCGAAATAGGCAATCAGTCCCAGGAATACCGGGCCGACGCCGGCCACCAGGTAGATGGTCTCGATCGAGATCACCTTGGACAACGGCCCGGCCAGCGCCATAGACACCGGCATGAACACCAGCGACACGAAGAAATCCAGGCTCGATACCCGGCCCAGCATCGCGGACGGCACCCGGCGCTGCAGGAGCGTGCCCCAGATGACCATGGCCGCGCCCGAGGTCACGCCGATGATGAAGGACGCCGTGGCCATCAACGGAAACGATGATGTGTACCCGATGGCGACGATCGGCAGATTGCCCAGGCCCCAGCACACCATCAACACCGTCATGTAGCGCTTCGGCAGCCGCCACGACGACACCGCCAGCGCGCCGACCGCGCTGCCGAGACCGAACGCGGCCAGCACGAACCCGAAGATCCGTTCGCCGTGCTCGAAACGCGCATTGGTGATGAACGGCAGCAGCACTTCGATCGGGCCCATGATGAGCAGGATGAAACCGCTGGCGAACAACAGGGTGGCCAGCAGCCAGGGCGTGCGCACCATGAAGACGAAACCCTCGCGCAGGTCGGTGAGGACATGCGGTTTCTGGTGTTCGGATACCACCCGCTGCACGACGGGACGCGTCGCGATCAGCAGCGTGAGACCGACGCCGAAGAGCACCGCGCAGATGACCAGACCGACGGTGGGGAAGGTGGCGCCGATCAGCAGACCGGCCGCTGCCGGGCCGATGGCCTGCTGCAGCGTCGGGCGCATGACGCCCTCAATTCCGTTGGCCGCCAGCAGTTGCTCGGGCGGCAGCAGCCGCGGCAGGTAGGCGCTGTAGGCCGGAAAGAAGAACGCCGCCGCAATGCCGAGGGCCGCCGAGGCGACCGCCATGTGCCACAGCCGCAGCGCGTCGAGCAGCCCGAGCACCGCCACCGAGGTCACTGCGGCGGTGTTGACCGCCTCGACCAGGATGATGATGCGGCGCTGCGGAAACCGGTCCGCGGCGATGCCGCCCACGAGGACGAACGCCACCAGGCCGACGGCCATGCACGCCGCGACCAGGGACAGCGCTGCCGGGTCGTTGCTGAGGGCGATGACCTGCAGCGCCATCACCACGGTCCACATGCCGGTGGCGAAGATCGACAGCGCGACGGCGGCGACCAGCAGGCGGTAATCGCGGATCTTGAAGGGTGCGAGTACGCGCCAGCCGCCGGCGTCCAATTGCGTACTCACCCATAGATGGTCGCCGACGGATGGCCTGTCAGTCCATTGATTTTCCGGGCACGCGAGGTCAGGAGTCGGTGAAGGTGGCCTGCCTGCCGTCCTGGAACGCCTTGGTGCCTTCGGCGAAATCCGGGGAGGTCAGCAGGATCAGCTGGCCCTCACGCTCACGCCCGATCGCTGCTTCCAGCTCGGTGAGAGTCGCATCGTTGATGGCCTGTTTGGTCTTGCGCAAGGCGACGGCCGGTCCGCCGGCCAGGGTGCCGAGCACCTTGGCCACGGCCGCGTCGAGGTCCTCCGGGGCGTGCACCGAGGTGACCAGACCCCAGTCGTAGGCCTCGGCCGCGGTGATGCGTTCGGCCAGCAGCGCCATCCGCTGCGCGCGGATCCGGCCTACCGCCGCCGCGATCAGCGCCGACGCGCCGCCGTCGGGCATCAGCCCGATCTTGGTGAAGGCCAGCATGAAAAACGCCTTCTCCGAGGCGAGTACGACGTCACAGGCGATGGCCAGCGATACGCCGACGCCGGCGGCCGGGCCCTGCACCACCGAGACGACGGGTTTGGGCAGCGCAACGATGGAACGCACCGCCCGGTTGGCGGCGTCGAGCACCACCTCGGGGCCGTTGACGGATTTCGCGGACACATCCTCGGCGCTGATACCGGCGCCCGAGCTGAAACCGCGGCCCGCGCCGGACAACTTCACGACGCGGACCGCGGGATCTGTGGCGGCCGTCTCCAGGGCGTCGGCGATACCGGTCAGCATGGCCTCCGACAGCGAGTTCAGGCTGTCGGGCCGGTTCAGGGTCACCGCCAGCACGCCATCGGCGAGCTCCACGGTCAACTGATCGATGCTGCGATACGTCATCTGTACGCCCTCAGGTTTGGCGGGTAGGTGACCCGCGGCCGGTCGACTTGGTTATACAAGTAAGCTATGTCGGCGGTCAACTACTCGGTACTCAACGGCGAAGGACGGTAGGCATGGCGGGACCACTGCAGGGTTTGCGAGTCGTGGAATTGGCCGGCATCGGCCCCGGCCCGCACGCGGCCATGATTCTGGGAGATCTGGGCGCCGAGGTGGTGCGCGTCGATCGCCCCACGGCCAAGAACGGCGCGATCTCGGACGCGATGCTGCGCAACCGGCGCTCGGTCACCGCGGACCTGAAATCCGATGAGGGACGCCAATTCGTCCTCGACCTGGTCGCCAAGGCCGATGTGCTGATCGAGGGCTTCCGGCCGGGTGTCACCGAACGCCTGGGCCTGGGGCCCGAGGACTGCGCCAAGGTCAACGAGAAGCTGGTCTACGCCCGGATGACCGGGTGGGGCCAGGAGGGTCCGCGTGCGCTGCAGGCCGGCCATGACATCAACTACATCTCGCTCAACGGTGTGCTGCACGCAATCGGGCGCCAGGGTGAGCGTCCGGTGCCGCCGCTGAACCTGGCCGGCGACTTCGGCGGCGGGTCGATGTTCCTGCTGCTGGGCATCCTTTCGGCGCTGTGGGAGCGGCAGACCTCGGGCAAGGGCCAGGTCGTCGATGCCGCGATGATCGATGGCTCCAGCGTGCTGATCCAGATGATGTGGGCCTTCCGGGCGCAGGGCGTGTGGAGCGACGAGCGCGGAACCAACATGCTCGACACCGGCGCCCCCTACTACGACACCTACGAGACGGCCGACGGCAAGTACTTCGCCATCGGCGCCATCGAGCCGCAGTTCTATGCGGAGTTGCTGGCCAAGCTGGGCCTGGACCCCGACACCCTGCCCGGGCAGAACGACATCAGCCGCTGGGAAGAACTGCGGGCCACCTTCACCGAGGTGTTCAAGACCAAGGACCGCGATGAGTGGGCGGCGATTTTCGCCGGCTCCGATGCCTGTGCGACGCCGGTGCTCGCGTTCGGCGAGGTGCTCGACGAGTCGCACATCGCCGAGCGCTCCACCTTCTACGAGACCCAGCACGGCCTGCAGCCGATGCCGGCCCCGCGCTTCTCGCGCAGTGAGCCGGCCGTGCCGAGCCCGCCGCCGTTGATCGGCGCGGACAACGAGACCGTCCTCAAAGACTGGGCCTGAGAACCCGACCTTCAACGAAAGGAACTGCAGCACGTGGAGATCAAGGATTCGGTAGCGGTCGTCACCGGCGGGGCCTCGGGCCTCGGGCTGGCGACGACCAAGCGACTGCTCGACGCCGGCGCCTCCGTCGTCGTCATCGACCTCAAGGGTGAGGAAGCGGTCGCCGAGCTGGGCGAGCGGGCCAAGTTCGTCGCCGCCAACGTCACCGATGAGGATGCGGTCAGCAAGGCCCTCGATGTGGCCGAGTCGCTCGGCCCGGTGCGTATCAACGTCAACTGCGCCGGCATCGGCAACGCGATCAAGACCCTCGGCAAGGAAGGCCCGTTCCCGCTGGACGGTTTCCGCAAGGTCGTCGAGGTCAACCTGATCGGTACCTTCAACGTGCTGCGGCTGGCCGCCGAGCGCATCGCCAAGACCGAGCCCTTGAAGGGCGAGGAGCGCGGCGTCATCATCAACACCGCGTCGGTCGCGGCGTTCGACGGGCAGATCGGCCAGGCCGCCTACTCGGCGTCCAAGGGCGGCGTTGTCGGGCTGACCCTGCCGGTCGCACGTGACTTGTCGCGCAGCCTGATTCGCGTCTGCACCATCGCGCCGGGTCTGTTCAAGACCCCGCTGCTGGGCTCCCTGCCCGAGGAGGCCCAGAAGTCCCTCGGACAGCAGGTTCCGCACCCGGCACGGCTGGGCGACCCGGACGAGTACGGCGCGCTGGCCGTGCATATCGTGGAAAACCCGATGCTCAACGGTGAGGTCATCCGGCTGGATGGCGCGATCCGCATGGCTCCTAGGTAGGGGAAACAATGTCACTGGTCACCAAGTTCACCGAGGCGTTCGGTGTGGAACATCCGATCGCCCAAGGCGGTATGCAGTGGGTGGGTCGCGCCGAACTCGTCGCGGCCGTCGCGAATGCCGGCGGTCTGGGTTTCATCACCGCGCTGACCCAGCCGACCCCGGCCGACCTGGCCAACGAGATCGCCAAGACCCGCGACCTCACCGACAAGCCGTTCGGCGTCAACCTGACGATCCTGCCGGCCATCAACCCGCCGCCGTATGACGAGTACCGCAAGGTGATCGTCGACGCCGAGGTGAAGATCGTGGAGACCGCGGGATCCAACCCGGCGCCGCACCTGCCGATGTTCCATGACAACGGCATCAAGGTGCTGCACAAGTGCACCTCGGTGCGCCACGCCATCAAGGCGCAGACGCTGGGCGTGGATGGCATCAGCATCGACGGCTTCGAGTGCGCCGGTCACCCGGGCGAGGACGACATCCCGGGCCTGGTGCTGATCCCGGCCGCGGCCAAGGAGATCGAGATCCCGATGATCGCCTCGGGTGGCTTCGGTGATGCGCGCGGCCTGGTCGCCGCGCTGGCACTGGGCGCCGACGGCGTCAACATGGGCACCCGTTTCATGGCCACCGTGGAGTCCTGTATCCACCAGAACGTCAAGGACGCCATCGTGGCGACCGACGAGCGGGGCACCGAGCTGATCTTCCGCAGCCTGCACAACACTGCCCGGGTCGCGAGCAATGTCGTCTCGCGTGAGGTGGTGGACATCCTCAAGGGCGGCGGACAGTTCGAGGACGTCAAGGATCTGGTGGCCGGTGTGCGTGGCCGCAAGGTGTTCGACGACGGCGATGTCGACGCCGGCATCTGGACTGCGGGAACCGTCATGGGCCTGATTCACGACATCCCGTCCGTCGACGAGCTGATCTCGCGGATGGTCAGCGAAGCCGAGGACATCATCATCGGCCGGCTGGCCGACATGGTGAACATCGAAGAGGCGGAGCAGGCCACCGCCTGATCCGGAGTTCCTGACACCGAGAGCACAACCGCCCGGTCGAGGCCGCGAGAATATCGCGGTGTTCGATCGGGCGGTTCTCGTTGCGCCCCACGTCAGAACGGCGGGTCGCTGTTGTTCTCGGCGAGTTCGGCTGCGTTGCGTTGCCGCTCGGCTTTGATCCTTTGTGCACGATCCTGCGCGCGGGTGCGTTTTCGGGTGGGCATCTTGGTATGGCGGTCGGTGTCGTTGATCAGGCTGATGGCGCGTTTTCGTGAAATGGGTGTCTCGATGTTCCAGTGCGGGAACATGATTGCTGCCCCGGGCGCCTTGGTGTAGGTGTGCCCGGTCGGTGCGCTCCATTGGATGCGGCCGTCGGGTTTCGCTGCCGGTTCCCAACCACAGAACGTCTTGATCAAGTGGTGCAGACGGCACAGTGGTGCCAGGTTGCCCGGGTGGGTGGCCCCGGCGGGCCACGGGGTCAGGTGGTCCAGGTCACAGCGGTGGGCGGGCCGGTTGCAGCCCGGGAAGCTGCACGTCATGGCGCGCATGCGCACGAAGGCGGTCAGTGCGGTCGAGGGCCGGTATTGGCGTTCGGCGGGCAGGTCGGCGATCTCGGAGAGCGGCTTCACTTTGGCGCCGGTGGCGACGAGGTCGGCCAGCATGTTGGCGGGGATGATGGCGCCGTCGAGCATCACGCCTGGGCTCGGGTTGCACGCCGCGGGAGGGGTGTTCGCTGCGGGCGCGGCAGGTTCGGATGACGGTGCGTCCCCATCGCCAGGGGCCGCCGACTCCGACTCGGGCGCCACCGGCGCAGTTTCCGGGGTGCCCGTGGTGCCCGGGGTGGTGTGCCGCGGAGACTCTTCGCCGGCGGCGGGCACCTGGTCGGTGAGCACGTAGATGGTGACTGCGCCCGAGCGCGGATCTTTCCCGCTGCCCTCACACCCAGCGTCCCCACACGCGCACGCGAGCCGTTCCAGTTGCGGACCCACCGCACCCAACGCGGCCAACGCCGCGGCACGCAGCTCGCCCCGCGTGCGGGGATCGTTGCCGCAGACGGTGTCGGCCAGATCATTGAGGCGTTTTTCGAGGCTCTTTTTATCGGTGACGCGCAGCCGCCCCCAGAAGGAGGCGACTCCGTTGGGGTCGTCTTTGTCGTCGAATTCGACGTAGAGGTCTTTGGCGTTGCGTTTGGAGCGCACGACTGCTTCGGGGTCGAATTTCTCCACCCACAGGTCGATGGCGCCGATCAGCTGTTTCTCGGAGTGTGCGCCATATTCGCCCGCTTCCCCGGCGATCGCGGTGTCGATCAGCACGAGCGCGTCGTCATCGTCGACGAGGTGGGTGCGCCAGGTGATCGCATCGATCACCGCCATCGAGATCGCGCCTGTGGCGAATAGGGCGGCGGTGCGGGGCAGCCGGTCACGCAGGGCTTGGGCGATGCGCATCTGCTTGGACGCGGCGTGGGTGTTCAGGTTGCAGGCCGCTGCCACCGCGGCCTGCGCCCACGCCCAGCCGTCGATGACCTGATGGGCGATGACGTCATCCTCGTCATCACATTGGCGGGCCACCACCTCACCGATCAACGCCAACCGGTAGGCCGCCACCGACGCCTCGTTCTGGGTCGTCGCCGTCACCGCCGAGATGAGCGCCTCATCGCTCAACTCCGCAATCGCGGCCCGATCCAAGACTTCGAATATGTGTTCGATTTTACCGCGCGACCATGACATTGATGCTGTTAAACGGGTTCGGGTGAGGATGGTCTTGCTCGTTCGCCGCCGGTGATGACCCTGAGTCCGACTGACGCCCTGCTGGGTTGTCTTCCAATTGATTTGTCTCACCGGCGACGTGCGGGCAAGCACCACAACAGCCCTGGTAGGGCGGACATGACTTAATCAGGAGCCTGTCCGCTACCTCATCAATGTCTTGTCTGCCCGCCCTACCGGGTTGTCACCCACCGCAGGTTTCACTGTGCAGGAGAGGACACCACCATCGTGACATCCCCCCGCCGGGTCGTCATCGGCGCCGACACCCATCTGGACACCATCCACATCGCCGCGATCACCGATACCGGGCAACTGCTCAGCGATGCCGAGTTCCGCACCAACCCCACCGGCTACTGGGCGGCGATCTGCTGGGCCCGCAGCTTCGGTGAGATCGTCAGCGTCGGGGTGGAAGGCACCAGCAGCTACGGCGCAGGGCTCACACAAGCATTGCATGCCAACGATATTCACGTCGTTGAAGTCAACCGACCCGACCGTTCCGCCCGCCGCCGTCAAGGTAAATCCGATCCACTGGATGCCTACGCCGCGGCCCGCGCGGTGTTGGCCGGCCACGGCCTGGCCATACCCAAAGACCCCCACACCGGCGCCCTCAAAGCCCTGCTGATCGCCCGCCGCGGCGCGATCAAAGCCCGCACCGCAGCCATCCAGCAGATCAAAGACCTCCTCATCACCGCCCCAGCCGAGCTGCGTGAGCGCTATCGCCGCTACACCACCAACCTGCGGCTGCTCGAAGCGTTAGCGCGCTGCCAACCCACCGCCCAGGAGGACCCGACCTCGGTGGCGGTGCTGATTGCGGCCAAAGCCCTGGCGCAGCGCATCGCGTTCCTCGAGCGCCAAGACCGCGAGCTGACCGCGCAGATCGACACCCTCACGACCGCGCTCAACCCCGCCCTGCGGGCGGCCTACGGCGTCGGCCCTGACACCGCCGCCCAGCTGCTCATCACCGCCGGCACCAATGCTCACCGGCTCCGGTCTGAGGCCGCGTTCGCGATGCTCGCCGGGGCCGCACCAATCCCGGCTTCCTCGGGACAAACCACCCGCCACCGGCTTTCCCGCGGCGGAGACCGAGCCGCCAACAACGCCCTGCACCGCATCGCCCTGGTCCGTTGGTCTCACGACCCACGCACCCGCGACTACGTCGCCCGCCAACTGGCCGCCGGACGATCCAAAAAAGACATCCTGCGCCTACTGAAACGAGCGATCGCCCGCGAGATGTTCACACACCTCACCAAACCGTGCCCGATCGATGACTACAGCGACCTACGTCCCGCCCGCCAAGCCCGAAACATCACCCTCACCGCCGTCGCCAACCACTTCGGACTCTGGCCCACCCAGATCTCGCGACTCGAACGCGGACTCACCCGCAATGACACCCTGGCCGCCAACTACCGCACCTGGCTCAACATTCAACTCATCGACGCTGCTTAAACCCTTGACAGAGATAGGAGCATCAAGTCCCCCGAACCGACATCCGGGCACGAAAAAGGGAAGGCCTTCGCCTTCCCACTCTCAATTTATAGCGCACCCCGGGGCTTGCGGCAAGACCCGGGTCATGCCGCAAAATCGCTCGCCTGAAAGAAAATTGACCACACCAGGGGGCCACATAATGCGAGTTCTGCTGTACACGTTCGGGTCGCGCGGGGATATCGAGCCACTGCTGGCGCTGGCGCTCGAACTGCACAAGCAGGGTGCCGACGCCCTGATCTGCGCGCCGCCGGACTTCACCGATCTGCTCGAGGCGGCCGGGGTGCCGATGGTGCCGACCGGACCCTCGGTGCGCGAGCTGGTGCACGTCCAGAAGGCCACCCATAAGGACGCGCCTGCACTCGCCGCAGCATTGGTGGCCGGCCAGTTCGAGCTGCTCGATACCGCCACGGAATGCGACGCCATCGTCGCGACCGGTTTGATGCCTGCCGGGATGCGCTCCATCGCCGAACTGCTCCACGTGCCCTACCGATGCGTCATGTTCACCCCGCAGGTGCTGCCGTCTCCGGACTACCGCCCGCTGCCGCGGCCGGGGAAACCGTTTCCCGATGGTGAGACCGACAACCGGGTGCTGTGGGATCTGGACGCCGAGAAGATCCAGGTGCTCTACGGCCCCGCGCTGAACGACAATCGGACAGCGAGAGGCCTGGAACCGGTGGACAACGTCCGAGACCACACGTTCACCGAATCCCCCTGGCTCGCGTCCGACCCGGTGCTGAGCCCGCTACACGCCCACCCCGGCTTCGACGTCGTGCAGACCGGCGCCTGGATCGTGCCCGATGAGCGCCCGCTACCACCCGATCTGCAGGCGTTCCTCGACGCCGGCCCGCCGCCGGTGTTCGTCGGCTTCGGCAGCGTGACCGCACCCGAGGAGGCCGCCCAGGTGGCCATCGAGGCGATCCGGGCCCATGGCCACCGGGTGCTGATCGGCAGCGGATGGGCGGGCCTGAGCACGGCCGATCCCGACAGTTTCGTCATTGGCGAGGTCAACCAGCAGGCACTTTTCCCGCGGGTGGCGGCGGTGATACACCACGGCGGCGCGGGCACCACGACAACCGCGGCGCGGGCCGGAGCACCGCAGGTGGTGGTTCCGCAGATCGTCGATCAGCCCTACTGGGCGGGCCGGGTCGCCGACCTGGGCATCGGGGTGGCGCACTACGACCCGACGCCGACCGTCCATTCACTCGCGGAGGCGCTTAGGCTGGTACTGACCCCCGAGACCCACACCAGAGCGATCGCCGTGGCCGGCACCATTCGCACCGACGGGGCGGCAAGGGCCGCAAAGATGCTGCTGAACGCGTGAACCAGAACTTACGAAACAACAAGGGGCACATGACAACCCAGGACTACCAGGCAGAACTAGAGGCCGAGCGCGGGTACGTGGCCGCGCTGTATGACCGGCTGGATGGCGAACGGGCGCGCGCCAAGGACCGCTATTCCGCGGCGCTCAAGGGCGATATCGACAAACAGGACGGGTCCACCCTGGTCAACCGCGACGCCGACGTGCGTGCGCTGGGCAAAGAGGTCAGCAGGCTCGACGTGGCCGACAGTGGACTGTGCTTCGGCCAACTCGAGAGCATCGAAGGTGAGCGGTCCTACATCGGGCGGCTCGGGTTGTTCGACAACGAGAACGACTACGAGCCGCTGCTACTGGACTGGCGGGCACCGGCGGCCCGGGCGTTCTATGTGGCCACCGCCGCCAGCCCGGAGAACATGCGGCGCAGGCGCCAGTTCCACACCCGCGGGCGCAAGGTCCTCGACTTCACTGATGAGGTGCTGGGCCGTCCCGACGCCGGTGAGCGCGGCGACGCCGCCCTGCTGGCGGCCGTCAACGCACCGCGCACCGAGGGCATGAGCGATATCGTCGCGACGATCCAGGCCGAGCAGGACGAGATCATCCGGCTCGATCAATCCGGGGTGCTCGTCATCGAGGGCGGCCCGGGCACCGGCAAGACAGTGGTGGCGCTGCACCGGGTGGCCTACCTGCTGTACACCCAGCGCGAGCGGATGGAGCGGCACGGCGTGCTGGTCATCGGCCCCAGCCCGGCGTTTCTCAACCACGTCGGCCGGGTGCTGCCCTCACTCGGTGAGACCAATGTCGTGTTCATGACCACCGGCGACCTCGTGCCGGGGCTGCACACCACCGCCGAGGATGCCCCGGATGCCGCGCGGGCCAAGGGTTCCCTGAAGATGCTCGACGTCCTCAAGGCCGCCGTCGCCGACCGTCAGCGCACCCCGGAGGATCCGCTGCCGATCAAGCTGGCCGACGTCACCGTGGAGATCAACGCCGAGGCCGCCGCCTGGGCGATCCAGGAGGCACGCGAGGCGGGGCTGCCGCACAACGACGCCCGGGCGGTGTTCACCGATGTCATCACCTGGGTGCTCACCGAACGCGCGATCGCGCGAATCGGCAAGGGCTGGTTGACCCGTGACGACAAGCAGGCCTGGGAGCATCTGCGCGCCGAACTGCTCGATGAGCTCGAAGATCACGATGCCTTCAAGGCTGCGCTGGACGAACTGTGGCCGGAACTGACACCGGAATCGCTGCTGGGTGCCCTCTACGAATCCCCCGAACGACTCAAGGCCGCCGGTGCCGACGAGTCGTTGTGGCGACAGGACGGGCGGGCCTGGACGGTGTCGGACGTCCCGCTGCTCGACGAGCTGGTGGATCTGCTCGGCGGGATCAAACCCGATGCGAACGCCGAGAAGGAACGCCAGGAGGAAGCCGCGTACGCCGCGGGCGTGCTGGATCTGATGGTGGCCCGCGAGGACCTGATGGACGATGAGGACCATCTGATCGCCGCGGATCTCATCGACGCCGAGGAGCTGGCCGACAGGTTCATCGAGCAGGACAACCGCGAACTGGCCGAACGCGCAGCCGCGGACCGGGATTGGACCTACCGCCACGTGGTGGTCGACGAGGCCCAGGAACTCTCGGAGATGGATTGGCGGGTGTTGATGCGGCGCTGCCCTGCGCGATCCTTCACCATCGTCGGCGACCTGGCGCAACGTCGTTCCGAAGCGGGTGCACGGTCCTGGGACACCATGCTGGCGCCGTATGTGAAGAAGCGCTGGGTGTATCGGCCGCTGACGGTGAACTACCGCACCCCGGCGGAGATCATGGCCGTCGCCGCCGCGGTGCTCGCCGAGTTCGCGCCAGGTATCCAGCCACCGGAATCGGTACGCTCGTGCGGCGTGCAGCCGTGGTCGAGGAAGGTGAGCGAAGACGAACTCGACACGGCGATCAAGGAATTCGTCGAGGACGAGGCGACCCGCGAGGGCACCAGCGTGGTGATCGGCCCGCCCGGGGTGCCCGGCACGGTGCCGGCCGCACTGACCAAGGGACTGGAGTTCGACGCCGTGCTGGTGGTTGCCCCGGAGCGGATCATCGCCGACGGCCCACGCGGGGCGGCCGAACTCTATGTCGCCCTGACCCGCGCCACCCAGCGTCTGGGCGTGTTGCACCACGGTGATCTGCCGCCGTCACTGAAAGGGCTTGACCTGAATGAAGGTTGAGGTTCTACCGTCCGACCCATGAGTGCGATCGGGCTGGCCAGCAGCAATCCGTACACCGATGACGCGGCCGTCGTCGCCGAGGAGGCGCGGCAGGCGCAGGACCTCGGGTACGCCACCTTGTGGCGGTCCGGCGACCTGCCGATGATCGCGGCGGCGGTGCGCGCCACCAGCACCATTCCGGTTGCCACCGGGATCATCTCGGTATCGCGGGTGCCGGCCGCCGACGTCATCGCCCTGCACGGCGACCTGGAACCGGGCCGGTTCGTGGTGGGAATCGGTGGTGCGCACGGTCCGCGGCCACTGGAGACCATCGGCGGTTATCTGGACGAACTGGATGCGGCCGGCATCCGCGCCGGAGTACTGGCCGCGCTCGGGCCGAACATGCTGGCGCTGGCACGTGAGCGTGCCGGCGGCGCGTACCCCTACTTGGTGACGCCCGAGTATGTGGCGCAGGCCCGAGAACAACTCGGGGCAGACCGCACCCTGGCGGTGCTGCAGATGGTGATCCCGCTGACCGATCGCGACGATGTGCGCCGGGCGGCATCCGGGCCACTGGAGTTCCTGGCCTGGAAACCGGGCGGGTACCGCCGAAACCTGTTGCGCCAGGGCTTCACCGAGGCCGATATCGATCAGGTGAGTGACCGGCTGCTCGACGGCATCACCGCCTGGGGTGAACCGCAGCGCATCGCCGAACGTGTCGCCGAATACCACGCGGCCGGTGCCGATCAGGTCGTGCTGCGCATCGTCGGTGCGGACGATATCGCCTTATGGCGGACGAAAATCGCTGCGATGCTGCTGAATTAAGAAAAAGCGAGGGCCAGCGCGACCACCCAGCCGACCGCCACACCGACCCCGGATCCCCACACGAACCACCGCCAGACCGGTAACTTGCGCCAGCCCCACACTGTGGGCGCCAGCCCTCCGACGGCGACCAGGTTCAGGCCCACCGCCAGCAGCGGGTGGATACTGATCAACCCGCGGCTGAGCACCACGATCGCCACGCCCACCACCGCGGCCACGAAGGCCGCGACCGTCAGGCCGGTGCCCCAGGGTGTGTCGGCTTCGGTCACGGGTCCAACCTAGCGCGCTCATAGAACGCGAGTGCGGCGGCGGTCGCGACGTTCAGCGAATCGGTGCCCCGCGACATCGGGATGCGCACCCGCACATCGGCGGACCGCATGGTGTGCTCCTTCAGGCCCGGCCCCTCGGCACCGACCATCATCGCCACCTTGTCCCCCGCCAGGTCGGCCATCGCCGACGCCAGCGTCGGCGCCTCCGGATTGGGCGTCATCGCCAACACCCGGAAGCCCTTGCCGCGCAACACCACAAGATCCTCGGGCCAGGATGTCGCCCACGCGTAGGGCACCAGCAGGGCGTGCCCCATCGAGACCCGCACCGCGCGCCGGTACAGCGGGTCCGCGCAACCGACACCGAATAGCACGCCGTCCACGCCCAGCCCGGCGGCATTGCGGAAGATCGACCCGAGGTTCTCGTGGTCGTTGACGCCCTCGAGCACCGCGACGGTGCGCGCATCCGCAATCACCTCGTCGACGGTCAACTCGCCCGGTCGCGGCGCGGCCGCCAGCACGCCGCGGTTGAGGTGAAATCCCACCGCGGCGGCCATCACCTCCGCAGTGGCCCGGTAGAACGGGACGTCGACGCCGGCCAGGTCCTCGGTCAGCTCCGCCAGCCTGCGGTCGGTGCCCAGCAGTGCGCGCGGACGGAACCGGGAGGCCAGCATGCGCTGCACCACCAGCACCCCCTCGGCGATCACCAGGCCCTTGCCGCTCGGCAGATCGGGACGTCGGTCGACGCTGTTGAGGTCGCGGAAATCATCGAGGCGCGGGTCGGCGGGATCCTCGATATCGACTATGTGAGCCAGTTCAGGCGCCTTCGTCCACGATGGCCAGCATCAGGTCCGCG
Source organism: Mycobacterium sp. P4_H6 (assembly GCF_056400845.1). Classification (NCBI taxonomy): domain Bacteria; kingdom Bacillati; phylum Actinomycetota; class Actinomycetes; order Mycobacteriales; family Mycobacteriaceae; genus Mycobacterium; species Mycobacterium sp. P4_H6. The sequence continues at coordinate 21,934 of NZ_JBFUKN010000075.1, forward strand.
GCGGCAACCAGGGTGGCTCGCTCATCGGCGGTCAGCTGGGCCAGCCGCTGGGACAGCCACTCCCGGCTGGCCCGGCGCTCGGCCTCGATCAGATCGACGCCGGCGGCAGACACCGACACCAGCACCTGCCGGCCGTCATCGGGGTGCGCGGTGCGGTCGACGAACCCGAGATCCACCAGCGAGGCGATCACCCTGGTCATCGACGGCGGACGCACCCGCTCGCGCGCGGCCAGCGCGCCGGGGGTCATCGGACCCTCCTTGAACACCGTGGCCAGCGCCGACAGCTGGGTCAGCGAGACGGGCGAATCGGGGCGACGGAACCGCAGCTGACGGGCCAGCCGCACCACGGCCAACGACAGATCGCTCGGTAACCGGGCATCCACGTCGTCAGTCACAGGTCCGAACAATACCCAGCGGCCATCGGCTAGGTTGACATGCGATGACCGCGAACCCGTCACCCGAGCCGCCCGCGCTGCCCGCGCGGTTGCTCGAACCGGCACCGGTGATCGTCGTGATCGCCATCGGCTGGCTGATCGCCGTGGTGCTGGCGTTCACCGTGCCCGGCCTGCACGACTGGCGGCCGATCACGCTGGCCGGACTGGGCGTCGGGCTGCTCGGCACCTCCATTTTCCTGCTGCAGCGCCGCTCCGCCCGTCGCGGTGATCGCGGTGCCCAGCAGGGTCTGACCTGAAGACCTGAGGAGAACCATGGGAGCCCCGCTACTGCAGGCGCAGATCGATATCGCCGCCCCGCCCGCCGAAGTCTGGGCGCTGATCTCGGATCTTGAGAAGATGCCGCAGTGGAGCCCGCAGTGCCGGTCCATGAAGGTGCTCGGCCCGATGCGGGTGGGCGCCAAGACACTGAACTTCAACCGGCGCGGCCGGATGTTCTGGCCGACGACGTCCACCGTCACCGAGATCGATCCGGAGCGCGCGCTCACCTTCCGGGTGGCGGCCAACGGCACCGAATGGAGCTTCGAACTGGAGCCGATCGAGGGTGGCACCCGGGTGGTGGAGAGCCGCCGCGCCCCCAACGGGGTCAAGAAGATGTCCAGCGCGGTGGTGAATGTGGCGTTCGGCGGGGTGCCCAGCTTCGAGGACGAACTCGTCGACGGCATGAACGAGACGCTCAGCCGTATCAAGGCCGCCGCCGAGCGCGGCTAGGTGTTCAGGTCGAGCACGCCGTCGTCATACGGCACGTAGAGCGGCGAACCGGTGCCCGCGGGCACCGGGGTGTCCGAATGGGCGCCACAACCGTAATCGCATTCCACGACGTGCCCGTCGGCGGACAATTCGTTGCAGCAGACCCCGAACAGGGTGCCCAGCGATCCGGACAGCGGAACGTAGAAACCGCAATCGCGGCACGTCCGGCGGGTGGCACGGGCCATGGCCGAGGCCGGACCGAACTCACTCTCGTGCCAGCGTTCGGCGGCGTCGAGGCGGCCTTCCAGACTGAGCACCCGGCGGCGGCCCAGCCCGACCTCACCGGCCAGCTCGTCGAGTTCGGGATCGCCGCTGGACATGTGACCCGGCACCAGGCGCGGGTCATCCGGCGGGGTGGCCAGCAGGTCACCGGGGCCGAGGTCACCCGGCTGGACACGCTCATCCCAGGGCACCCACTGCGGCGCCAGCAGCGCCGTCGGGCCCGGGACCAGCACTGCTTCGCTGACGGTCACATGGTCGGTACCTGGATAGCCGGCCACCACGACCGCCCACTGCCAGCCTTGATAACCGGGCAGCACGGCCAGGAAGCGGTGGGTGGCCGCGGTCTGATCGTCGAACACCGCACCGAGGTACTCGCCGACGCTGTCGGGGCCGCTGAGTTCCTCGACAGCGCTGCGGGCGGTATCGACGGCGCCCATCAACAGGGCCTCCAGTGCCGGCGGCCGCTCTTGCGGCAGCTCGATATCCGGGGCCTGCTCGGTCACTTCCGTCATGCTGTCCATCGGTGTCCATATTGCCTGACCATGCGCGCCAGAGCCACACCGGAGGCCTGCACACCGTGGCCGCCGGTTTGAGGGACAATCGACAACGTGTCTTCCCGGGATCCCCGCTACTACCCGCCGCGGCCTCCGTCCGGCGATGAGCACCCCGGCATGGCCAACTATCCGAGCGACGGTGAGATGCCCCGACGGGGGCCGCACCGGGAGCAGACCCCGAGCGCGAACCGCTGGTTGCCGCCCCTGGACGACAACGACGCGAACCGGCGCCGCACCGATCCCCCACCCCGGGCCGGCGCGGCCGCGGGTGAGCGTGTCACCGTCACCCGCGCGGCTGCCCAGCGCAGCCGGGAGATGGGTTCCAAGATGTACGGGCTGGTGCACCGGGCGGCCACGGCCGACGGTGCCGACAAGTCCGGGCTCACTGCGCTGACGTGGCCGGTGGTCGCGAACTTCGCGGTCGACGCCGCCATGGCGGTCGCACTGGCCAACACCTTGTTCTTCGCGGCGGCCTCCGGGGAGAGCAAGAGCAAGGTCGCGCTGTATCTGCTCATCACCATCGCCCCGTTCGCGGTGATCGCGCCGCTGATCGGTCCCGCGCTGGACCGGCTGCAGCACGGCCGGCGGATCGCGCTGGCGATGTCCTTCGTGGCGCGCACGGTGCTGGCGGTGGTGCTGATCGCCAACTACGACGGCGCCAACGGCAGCTTCCCGTCCTGGGTGCTCTACCCGTGTGCGCTCGGAATGATGGTGCTGTCCAAGTCATTCAGCGTGCTGCGCAGTGCGGTGACGCCGCGGGTGCTGCCACCGACCATCGATCTGGTGCGGGTGAACTCGCGGTTGACGACGTTCGGCCTGCTGTTCGGGACGGTGGTCGGCGGCGGCCTCGCGGCGGGCGCGGAGTACCTGTTCAACATGTTCGAGCTGCCCGGGGCGCTCTATGTGCTGGTGGCCGCGACCGTCGGGGGCGCCGTGCTGGCGATGCGCATCCCGAAGTGGGTCGAGGTCACCACCGGCGAGGTGCCGACCACCCTGAGCTATCACGGCGGCACCGACCAACTGCGGCGTCATCCGGAGCGTTCGGCGGCGCGGCAGCCGATGGGCCGCAACATCATCACCTCGCTCTGGGGTAACTGCACCATCAAGGTGATGGTCGGATTCCTGTTCCTCTATCCGGCGTTCGTCGCGAAGGCCCATGGCGACGGCGGCTGGGAACAGCTGCGCATCCTGGGGCTGATCGGTGCTGCCGCGGCGATCGGCAACTTCACCGGCAACTTCACCGCGGCGCGGCTGAAACTGGGCCGCCCGGCGCTGCTGGTGGTCCGCGCGGCGATCGCGGTGGCGCTGGCGGCGCTGGCCGCCGCGCTCACCGGCAACCTGATCGTCGTCGCGGTGGCCACGCTCATCACCTCCGGCGCCAGTGCCATCGCGAAGGCATCCCTGGATGCCTCACTGCAGGATGACCTTCCCGAGGAGTCGCGGGCCTCGGCGTTCGGCCGTTCCGAGTCGGTGTTGCAGCTGGCCTGGGTGATCGGCGGGGCGACCGGAGTGCTGATCTACACCGAGCTGTGGTCGGGATTCACCGTCATCACGGCGATTCTCATCCTGGGGCTGGCGCAGACACTGGTCAGCTACAACGGCGCATCACTCATCCCGGGATTCGGCGGTAACCGCCCGGTCCTGGCCGAAACCGAAGGCGGACCCCTGAACTCCTCCGAAAGCACCGCGGCGGGCCGACGATGAAGCGGGCGGTGGCACTGCTCGCGGTGGTCGTCCTGCTCGCCACGGCGGGCACCGGCGTGCTGGTGTGGCAGCTGAGCAAGGACCACGGCCCGCGTTATCCGGAGATCAGCGCCTTCTCGCACGGCAAGACGGTGCGGGTGGGGCCGTACTTCTACTGCGATGTGGTGAACCTCGACGCCTGCGAAAACCCGGAAACCACGGGCGAACTCACGATCACGTCGCGGGGCCCGGTGCAGCTGGCGGTGGATCCGCCGATCGCCGACGCCCCCTGGCTGCTGTTGCGCACCTATGAGGACGCCGATGCTCCCGTCGCACAGGAATTCCGGCCCGGCGCCGCGCAGGCGATCACCGTGCCCAGCGTCGACGCGCTGTACGGCAAGCTGACCGGCATCGTGGTGCAGCTGCCGACGCTGGTGCGCGATGAGGCCGGCAACGAGTTTCCGCTGCCGCACGCCGAGTGGTCGGTGCGCACGGTCTGGGAACCGTCCGAGGAGTACTCGGAGTCGGTTTCGGATTACCCCGCGGAGTGACCCGCCGGGACCTCCTCGCCGGCTTTCGTCGGACCGGGCGGGGTGCCGTCACCGAATGGTCTGCCGCCCAACRCTTCCCGGCCGTGCGGGGTCAGCCAGTTGGACAGGTCGGGACCCTTCGGTACGACCTGGGTGGGATTGATGTCGGCGTGCACGATGTAGTAGTGCTGCTTGATCTGCACGAAGTCGGTGGTGTCCCCGAAACCCGGAGTCTGGAACAGGTCGCGGGCGTAGGCCCACAGCACGGGTAGCTCGGCAAGCTTGGACCGGTTGCATTTGAAGTGCCCGTGGTAGACCGGATCAAACCGGGCCAGCGTGGTGAACAACCGGACATCGGCCTCGGTGATGGTGTCACCCACGAGATACCGCTGGGTGGACAGTCTTTCGGTCAGCCAGTCCAGCGCGGTGAACAGCCGGTCGTAGGCTTTGTCGTAGGCGTCCTGCGAGCCGGCGAACCCGCACCGGTACACGCCGTTGTTCACCTCGGTGTAGATGCGCTTGGMGACCTCGTCGATCTCGTCGCGCAGATTCTCCGGATAGAGCTGAGGTGCGCCCTCGCGGTGGTACTGGGTCCACTCGGTGGAGAAGTCCAGGGTGATCTGTGCGAAATCATTGGTGACGACCTTGCCGGTGAGCACGTCCACGATCGCGGGCACGGTGATGCCCTTCGGGTAGTCCGGGTCACGCTTGAAGTAGGCATCCTGGATGCGCGGGATTTTCAGCACCGGGTCGACGCCACCGGGGTCGAGGTCGAAGGTCCAGCTGCGCTCGTCATGGGTGGGTCCGCAAAAACCGATGGACAGCACGTCTTCCAGGCCGAGCAGACGCCGGACGATGATGGTCCGGTTGGCCCACGGGCAGGCTCGCGCGACGACGAGCCGGTAGCGACCGGACTCGACCGGATAGCCGTCGCGACCGTCGGCGGTGATGCGGGTGGTGATGTAGTTGGTGTCCCGATTGAACTCGCCCTGCTTGTTGACGTAGGTCATGGGGACCAGTGTTCCCGCCGAACGTCGAGTTGTCGTCGAGAAGTCAGCCGGACGCCGACGAAAAGTCGACGCTCGGCGAAACGTGGAACGCCCCGAGGCCGCGCGGAGTCCAACTACACATGGGCAATCCCAGGTGGCCGTTCCTCGGGACGGAGGCACGCGCCCAAGGACTCGTCACCGATCACCGTCTGCGCACCGCCTACGTTGCGGTGCACCGCAACGTCTACGTGCCGCGCGGAGTAGAACTCGACGCCACGGACAAGGCGGTGGCTGCGTGGTTGCGATCGGGACGTCGCGGGGTGTTGGCCGGGCTTTCGGCCGGCGCGCTCCACAACATGCGCTGGATCGACGCGAACCTGCCTGCGGAGCTGAACCGACAGTCCCGAGACAAGGTCAGCGGCATCGTGCTGCACAGCGATGTTCTCGCGGCAGACGAGATCTGTCAGCGGCGCGGCATGCCCACCACCACCGCCGCGCGCACCGCGTTCGACATCGGCCGCATCCGCGACGTGCAGACCGCCGTCATCCGCCTCGACGCCCTCCGTAACGCCACCCGCGTCAGCGTGGATCAGATCGACGGCATCGTTGCGCGCTACCCGGGTGCGCGAAGGATCTGCGTACTCCGAGAAGCCGTCGCCCTCTCCGACAGCGGCGCCGAGTCCCCGCAGGAAACACGAACGCGCCTGCTTCTCCTCAAGGACAAGCTCCCCACACCACGAACTCAGATCGAGGTCTACGACGACGACGCCTTCATTGCCCGGCTCGATATGGGTTGGCCCGAATACAAGGTGGCGGTGGAATTCGACGGCGCCCGGCACTGGACCGACGCACGGCAACGCAGCCGCGATATCGACCGCATCGCCGAACTCGAACGGTTGGGCTGGATCGTCATCAGGGTCAGTGCCGAGATGCTGCGCGCACGGCCGCACGTCATCCTGCGACGGGTACGACAAGCACTCATCCAACGTGGACTTGTCGTCGAGAAATCAGCCTGACGCCGACGAAAAGTCGACGTTCGCAGAAAGACCTAGGCGTCGAGCTCGGCGGCGACGGCCTTGACGACCTCGGATACCCGGCGGGCGACCTTGCGGTCGGGGTACTTGCCCTTGCGCAGATCGGGCTGGATGGTGTTCTCCAGCAGGGTGATCAGATCGCCGACCATGCCGTGCAGCTCGTCGGGGGTGTGCTTGTGCTCGACGGTCACCGCTTCGCGGCGCGTCTTGGCCAGGCTCGGCGGCGGGTCGATCAGCTTGACCTGCAGCGCCTGCGGACCGCGCCGCCCGGCAGCCAGTCCGAACTCGACCTTCTGTCCGGCCTTGAGTCCTTCAACACCCGAGGGCAGCGCCGACGAACGCACGTAGACGTCCTCGCCTTCCTCCTGAGAGAGGAAGCCGAAGCCCTTCTCGGAGTCGTACCACTTCACCTTGCCGGTCGGCACTGCTGTCACCCGTTCGTCTCTTTGATAGAACACATAAGTAATGCGTCCCGCCTGCGCAGGACGCAATGGGAGGCATCTTACTAGCCTCTCGGTAGGCTGGGAGCGACAGCCTCGGAGGAGACCATGCGCCTGATCCTGAACATCATCTGGTTGATCTTCGGTGGCCTGTGGCTGGCGCTCGGATATTTCCTGGCCGGAATCATCTGCTTCATCCTCATCATCACGATCCCGTTCGGGTTCGCGGCGTTCCGGATCGGCGTCTACGCGCTCTGGCCGTTCGGCTACACCGTCGTCGACAAACCCGGCCCACGGCCCGGCGCCGCCGTCGGCAACGTCATCTGGCTCATCGTCGCCGGTATCTGGCTGGCCATCGGGCATGTGCTGACGGCCATCGCCATGGCCGTCACCATCATCGGTATCCCGCTGGCCATCGCGAACATCAAGCTCATCCCGGTGTCGTTGCTGCCGCTCGGCAAGGAGATCGTCCCCTCGGACCAGCCGTTTGCCGGGGTATCGCGGTGACCTTGACCGAACTCGGGTTGCCRATGCCGGCCCGCCCGGTGGTCGCGGGCATGCCGGCCAGCGGCCCGCTGCTGGACACCTACGGCCGTGCCGCCACCGATCTGCGGGTGTCGCTGACCGACCGGTGCAATCTGCGCTGCACCTATTGCATGCCGGCCGAGGGCCTGGACTGGTTGCCCGACAGCCAGCTGCTCAGCGCCGACGAGCTGGCCCGGCTGCTGCGCATCGCGGTCACCCGGCTCGGCATCACCAGCGTGCGGTTCACCGGCGGCGAGCCACTGGTCTCCCCGCACCTGGAGCAGACCATCGCCGCGGCGGCCGCGCTGCGGCCCCGCCCGGAGATCGCGGTGACCACCAACGGGCTGGGCCTGGCCAAGCGTGCCGCGAGGCTCAAGGCGGCCGGGCTGAACCGGGTCAACGTCTCCCTGGACACCGTGAACGCCGAGCACTTCGCGCAGATCACCCGCCGCGACCGGTTGGCCGACGTGCTGGCCGGCCTCGCCGCAGCGGCCGATGCCGGGCTGGGCCCGATCAAGGTCAATGCCGTGCTGGACCCGCGCACCGGGCTCGACGATGCCGTGCCGCTGCTGCGGTTCTGCCTGGAGCACGGCTACCAGCTGCGCATCATCGAGCAGATGCCGCTGGACGCCGGGCACGAGTGGACCCGCGACAAGACGATCGACGCCGATATCGTGCTGACCACGCTGCGCAGGCATTTCGATCTGCGTCCCGATTCGGCTCCGCGCGGATCGGCCCCGGCGCAGTTGTGGCGGGTCGACGGCGGCGAGGGCACCGTCGGCGTCATCGCGTCGGTCTCCGAGTCGTTCTGCGGGGCGTGTGACCGCACCCGCCTGACCGCCGACGGTCAGATCCGCAGCTGCCTGTTCTCCTCGACCGAGACCGACCTGCGGGCGCTACTGCGCGACGGTGCCGACGATGACGCGCTCGAGGCGGCCTGGCGGACGGCCATGTGGGCCAAACCGGCCGGGCACGGCATCAACGATCCGAGCTTCATCCAGCCGGACCGGCCGATGAGCGCCATCGGCGGCTGAGCATGTCCGAAGTACAGATCACCGTCCGATATTTCGCCGCCGCACGGGCTGCTGCCGGAATCGAGACCGAAACGTTGTCGGTCCCGGCGGGCACCACGGTCGACGGGCTGGTCACCGGTCTGGCGGGTCGTGGACCCGAGCTGAAGAAAGTGCTCGCACGCTGCTCGTACCTGCGCGACGGCGTCGCGGTGCGAGATAAAAACGTCGTGCTTCAAACGCGCGAAACCGTCGATGTGTTACCCCCGTTCGCCGGCGGATAGTCGTGATTTGTGTCACATAACGAAATGGTCACAATGCGGCCACCTGCGGTTTGAGTCGTGAAAACACCTGCGGAAACGCCCGGATTGCCTGCGCCTTTAATGTCCTCTCATAGTTCTTAAGCACGGGAAACGCCGGAGCCCGACCGAGATGACGCCCGGTGGGAGAACGGTTACCGTCTTGCCAAGCCGTTCGACCCACATTGATCGGCCCGCCTTCCCCGATTGCGCCGAGCTCCATCCATCGGGACAAGGACAACCACGAACCACTGGATGGAGGCGGGGGACCCAACCGGTCCGCCGACAAGCAGACCAGGAACGCCACCACCGGTTCCTTGGGGTGAAGCCAGAAATCGTCTCCGACGATCAAGGCCGGGCTACCTCTCCTGCCCGAACCCGACAGCTGACCTCGCGGGCGCTGACGAGAGGAATTTCCAGTTCTATGAGTGGTCGGCACCGTAAGCCCACAACTTCTTCAGTAAGCGTCGCCAAGATCGCCTTCACCGGTGCGGTCATCGGCGGCGGCAGCCTCGCCCTCGCCGGTCAGGCCGGCGCCGCGACCGATGGCGAATGGGACACCGTCGCCAGCTGCGAGTCCGGCGGCAACTGGGCCATCAACACCGGCAACGGCTACCACGGCGGCCTGCAGTTCTCGCCGAGCACCTGGTCGGGTCACGGTGGCGGCGAATTCGCCCCCTCGGCATTCCTGGCCACCAAGGAAGAACAGATCGCTGTCGCCGAGCGCGTGCTCGCCAGCCAGGGCAAGGGCGCATGGCCCACCTGCGGACGCGGTCTGTCCGGCTCCACCCCGCGCAACGTCGTCGCCGAGCCTGCACCACAGCCGCTCGACAACCCCCTGATCAACGGCGAGCTGCCGCCGCCGCCCCCGCCGGCACCCGAGGTGCTGCCGCCCGCACCCATCGACGCGCTCGCCGCACCGGCCC